>JBFIOX010000259.1:0-3921 GCA_041610455.1 Gemmatimonadota bacterium | reverse complement strand
TCGGGGTCTTTCGGACGCACGACGAGGCGCCGCGGGTCCTCATCGCGAACGCCCATCTCGTGCCCCGTTGGGCCACCTGGGACGAGTTTCGGCGGCTCGAGGCGCTCGGTCTCACGATGTTCGGTCAGATGACGGCCGGGTCGTGGATCTACATCGGCACGCAGGGGATTCTCCAGGGCACCTACGAGACGTTCGCCGAGTGCGCGCGCCAGCGCTTCGGGGGAACGCTCGCGGGGCGGCTCGTCGTCACCGCCGGGCTCGGGGGGATGGGCGGCGCGCAGCCGCTCGCCGCCACGATGAACGGCGCCGCCTTCCTCGGCGTGGACGTCGATGAGGCCCGGATCCGGCGGCGGGTGGACACGGGCTATTGCGATCGGCTGTCGCGCGACCTGGACGAGGCGCTCGGCCTGGTGGAGGCGGCCCGCGCCGAGCGGCGAGCCCTGTCCGTCGGCCTGGTTGGCAACATCGCCGAGGTCCTGCCGGAGCTGGTGCGCCGCGGCGTGCCGCTCGACGTCGTGACCGATCAGACCTCGGCGCACGACCTCAGACTGGGCTACATCCCCGTCGGGCTCGACCTGCCGGCGGCGGCGGAGCTGCGCGACCGGGATCCGGCCGACTACGAGGAGCGCGTGCTCGACTCGATGCAGGCCCATGTGGCCGCCATGCTCGCTCTCCGGGGCGCGGGCGCGCGGGTCTTCGATTATGGAAACAACCTGCGCGGCCAGGTGGCGGACCGCCGCGGGATGGCCGAGGCGTTCGACATCCCCGGGTTCGTGCCCGAGTACATCCGGCCGCTCTTCTGCCGCGGGGCGGGGCCGTTCCGCTGGGCGGCCCTCTCCGGCGATCCGCGCGACATCGCGGTCACGGACGATGCGGTCCTGGAGACGTTTCCGGAGAAGGACGCGCTGGCGCGTTGGATTCGGCACGCGCGGGAGAAGGTCCACTTCCAGGGCCTGCCCGCAAGGATCTGCTGGCTCGAATACGGGGAGCGGGCCGAGATGGGGCTCAGGTTCAATCGCCTGGTGAAGCAGGGCAAGGTGGCGGCCCCGATCGTGATCGGACGGGACCACCTGGACACGGGGTCGGTCGCGTCGCCCAACCGGGAGACCGAGGGCATGCAGGACGGCTCCGACGCGATCGCGGTCTGGCCGCTGCTCAACGCGATGCTCAACACCGCCTGCGGCGCGAGCTGGGTCTCTCTTCACCACGGGGGCGGCGTGGGCATCGGCTATTCCATCCACGCCGGCATGGTGTGCGTGGCCGATGGGACCGACGTGGGCGCCCGGCGGCTGCACCGCGTGCTGACGGCCGATCCCGGAACGGGCGTCATGCGGCACGCGGACGCCGGGTACGAGGCGGCCATCGCCACCGCGCGGGAGCGCGGTGTGGACCTGCCCATGCTGTCCTGACCCCACCGACTCGAACGTGCCTCTGCTCACCGACATCGGCCTGCTGGTCACCTGTGCGTCGCCAGACGGTCAGGCCGACATCGGAGGCATCCCGGATGCGGTCCTGGCCTGGGAGGGCGGCACCATCGCGTGGGCGGGTCCCGCCGATGCGCTGCCCGCGACCTACGCGAGCCAGCCGAGTTGGAGCGCCGAGGGGCGCCTGGTCGTGCCCGGGCTCGTGGACTGCCACACGCACCTGGCGTTCGGTGGTTGGCGGGCGGACGAGTTCACGCGGCGGATCCGCGGCGCCACGTACCTCGAGATCGCCCGCGGGGGCGGGGGGATCGCCGCCACCGTGGCCGCCACGCGCGACATGGACGACGAGAAGCTCCTCGATCGCTGCCGTTGCTTCACGCGCGACATGGTGTCTCTGGGCGTCACGACGATCGAGGCCAAGAGCGGCTATGGGCTCGACCTCGAGAACGAGCTGCGGCTGCTCCGGATGTACCGAGAGCTGGACGAGGCGGGGCCCCTACGCGTCGTGTCCACCTGCCTGGCCGCGCACGTCGTGCCCCCCGAGATGCGGGGCGCGCGCGACGAATACGTGGCCCTCGTGGTCCGGGAGATCCTCCCGGCCGTGGCCTCCGAGGACCTCGCCGAGTTCTGCGATGTGTTCGTCGAGGAGGGGGCGTTCTCCGCGGACGAGGCTCGCGAGATCCTGGCGGCGGCGCGCGGCCTCGGCCTGGGGGCCAAGCTCCACGCCGACCAGCTCTCCGATGGGAACGGGGCCGCGCTGGCGGCCGAGCTGGGCGCGATCTCGGCCGACCACCTCGAGCGTGTCTCGGCGTCGGGCATCGCGGCCATGGCCGACGCCGGCGTCGTGGGGGTGACGCTCCCCCTCGCGACCCTGTATCTGGACCAGGCGCCGCCGCCCGCCCGCGCCATGATCGAGGCCGGCGCGGCCGTCGCGGTGGCCACCGATTTCAATCCGGGCAGCGCCCCCTCCTACCACCTGCCGCTCGCCCTCACGCTGGCCTGCACCCGCCAACGCATGACCCCGGCCGAGGCGCTGAAGGGGGCCACGCGCTACGCGGCGAGGGCCATCGGCCGGGAGGATCGGGCGGGCGTGCTCGAAGCCGGTCGTCCAGCCGACTTCGCCGTCATGGACGCGCCCGATGTGGACCATTGGCTGTACCACCACCGGGCCAACGCCTGCCTGGCCACGGTGATCGGGGGCGAGGTGGCGTGGGGCGGACTCGGGAGGGCGTAGGGGCCCTGCGCGAACGCCGAGCCTGGGCGACGCTGCGCGGCCGGCCCCCGGGAGCGCGTCGCGGGGGCGGGACTAGCCGCCCGTGGCGAGGGGCTGCGGCGGCCCTTCGAGGGGGATCTTGATCCGCTCCCACCCGCCCTCCTCCCGCTTCGCCAACAACAGCATCTCGGAAGCCGCATCGCGCAGGTCGACCGCGATGAGCTTGCCGTCGTACAGCTCGCGGATGGTGGGAACCGGCGTGTGCCCGACGATGTGCACGCGGGCGTCGAAGCGGTCCAGCACGTCGTCCAGGAAGGTCCCCAGCGTGTCGGCGAGAACGAGGTCGCGAAACCACAGCACGCTCTCCGACCCGAAGAAGAAGCCCCAGCGGCGAGCCACGGCGGCCGAGTCGAGCGGGGTGTTCTCGACGAACTCGGCCAGGAACGTGGTGTCGTTCCATCCGGTGAACAGGGGCTCGTCCATGTAGGCGCGCAACGTGTCCTGGAACTCCGTGAGCGAGTATCCCAGGTAGGTCGGGCTCACGCCGCCGTGCGCGAGGAGGAGGTCGTCCATGCGCACCAGCCCCGGCTTGGACGCGAGCCAGCGCCCCAGGACCGAGTGGCGGGGGTGGAACAGCTCCTGGTAACCGACTCCGTGCAGGTCCGCGATGATCTTCTCCTTGCCCGACACGTAGCGCAGGTCGCCGGACATGACCATGACTTCGTGGTTGCCCAGGACGACGTGCACCCGACCCCCCACCGCGGCCGCCTGCCGTTCGAGACCGTACAGGAACCACAAGACGCGCGTGACGTCGTCGCCCCGGTCGAACAGATCGCCGAGGAACACGACGCTTCGCGTACCCCCCCGCCAGGCGAGGCCCTCGTCGATGAGCTCCGCGCCCCGTAGCAGCGCGACGATGCGATCGAACTCGCCGTGTACGTCCCCGAACAGGTACACCGAGTCGGGAGCGGGCGGGTCCAGGTCGGCCGCCGCGGGCGCGTCGCGCGCGATCGTGGTGCGGTATAGCGGCTCCTGCCCCGCGGTACCGTACTCGAGGACCACGACGGGGGCCGTGACCGCGAGGTGCACCGCGTGTCGATCCGACGCGGGCGTCGACGCCTCCGCGGCCAGCCGATCGTCGACCCACGCGCGCACGACCCCATCGTGGAACGTCTCGCTGAGCCAGCGCACATCCAGGCCGTCTTCGACGACCCGCACGTAGAGACCGAACTCGCCGGCGAACCGAAAGGGACCCCTGGCCTGCGCGGCGGGGACGGCCGACGC
>JBFIOX010000258.1:0-3941 GCA_041610455.1 Gemmatimonadota bacterium | reverse complement strand
TGCGCCCCGGCCAACTCCTCGAGCAAGCGGACGGAGCCCATGCGGTGCGACTCGGTCCACATGATCCCGACCCGATCCACCAGCGACACTTCGACGCTCCCGCCACCGAGATCGACGAGCATCCACTTCGCGTCCCCGAGATCCACGCGGCGCCGCACCGCCTGCCAGACGAGCCGCGCTTCCTCGCTGCCCGAGATCAGATGGAGGGGAATCCCCGTCTCGGCTTCGATCCGCGCCACGAGGGCGGGGCCGTTGCGGCTCTCGCGCACCGCGCTCGTCGCGACGGCGCGCACGTGCGCGATCTCCAGCCGCGCGAGGTGCTCCGCGAAGCCCCGGAACGCGGCCACGGCCTGCTCCATCCCGGCCGCTGTCAGCTCCCCCGTGAGGAACGCCGCGTGTCCCAGGCGCACGGGTACGCGTTCGGAGACGAGCTCGACGTGCGAGGTCGGCTCGGAAAACTCGGCCGCGACGAAGCGTATGGCGTTCGAGCCGACGTCGACCGCCGCGACGCGGAGCGGGAACGCTGGGCCCGGATCGGCGGCGGGTCGGGCGAGCGATGGGATGGCGCTACCAGCTGTCATGCGGCGCGGGCAACCTGTCCGGGGGCGCACCGGTGGATGACGAGTCTTCTCGGTCGGGGGCAAGGTAGGCCGGCTGTGGACAGGTGACGAGCCCGAAGCGCATATGTGAAGGGTCTCGAGGACGCCGTCGCCCCGACGGCCACGGGACCATGGGAATCGAGGAAGGAGCCTGATTATGAAGCGACACCTTGCGCCATGCATCGCGCTGGCCTGCGTGGGGATCCTCGCGGGATCCCTACATGCCCAGACGCCGGGAACGCTGGCGTTCGTGGGCGCCACCGTGATCGATCCCGACGACCCGGCGCCCGTCCTGGACGCGACCGTCGTGGTCCGGGACGGGCGGATCGTGAGCGTGCAGCCCGGGGGCGCGGTCCCGGCCGGCGCGCGGGCCATCTCGCTGGAGGGCCGCTACCTGGTGCCCGGGCTCATCGACGCGCACGTGCACATCTCCTCTCTCGAAGCGGCGCGGCGGGCCCTTCTCTCGGGCGTGACCACGGCCCGCAGCATGGGGACGGGCGCCTTCGCGGACGTGGGGTTGCGCGAGCTGTTCCGCCGGGGGGCGTTCACGGGACCCGAGATCCTCGCGGCGGGCTACCACGTGCGCCCTCGTCCGGACGAGACCCTCTTCCTGGAGGAACCCTCGCTGGGCGATCTGTTGGGCGTGGACGTGCGGGGCGAAGAGCCGCTGCGGCGCGTGGTGGGCGCGATCCTCGGCCGGGGGGTGGATTTCGTGAAGGTCAACGCCACCGAGCGGGCCGGTCTGCCCGAGACCGACCCGCGGAAGCCGCTGTTCAGCGAGGGCGAGCTGGCGACGATCGTCGCGCAGGCCGCCGACCTGGGCGTGCCCGTGGCGGCCCACGCGCACGGCGACGGGGGCGGCCGCGCGGCCGTGCTCGCGGGTGTCCGCAGCATCGAGCACGGCACGTACCTGAGCGAGGCCACCCTGGCACTCATGGCCGAGCGCGGGACCTTCCTGGTCCCCACGATCGCCGTCGTGGCCGACCTCACCGCGCCCGGAGGGGACTACGACAATCCGGTCCTGCAGGTGCGGGGGCGCCACATGCTGCCGCGGGTGCGCGAGACCGCAGCCGCGGCGCACCGGCTCGGCGTGCCCATCGTGGCGGCGACGGACACGGGCTACGGACCGCAGAGCGTGCTGCGGCTCAGCCACGAGCTGATGGAGCTGGTGCAGGTCGGCCTGAGCGAGCGCGAGGCGATGCGCGCCGCGGGGGGGGCGGCGGCCGAGCTGCTCGGCGTGGCCGACCGGACGGGACGCGTGGCCCCCGGCTTCGAAGCCGACCTGCTCGTGCTCGACCGCGATCCCCTCGAGGACATCGGCGCCTATCAGGACGTCCTGCTGGTGATGAGCGACGGCCGCATCGCGCTCGACCGGCTGGAGTTCCGCGTGGGCGGGCCGGAACCGCGCTCCACACCCTAGCGTTCGTTGCTGGCGAGGGGGCGGAGGGTCTACCATTCCAGCGTTGCTGCCAGGGGTACCCGCGGCGAGAGGCGCGGCGGGTTGAGACACACCCTCGGAACCTGATCCGGCTCATACCGGCGTAGGGAGCGCGGCGCACCCCTCGGGGAGGCCGCCCTCCGGCCGGGAAAGGCGATTCGAATGACCTCCACATCCGACGGGCCCGCGGGCCGGGAGGCCGGGCGCGGAGAGGCGCGCCGCCCTGCAGCCGCCAGCGGGCCGGCGACGGCCGATTACGGCGCCCACTTTCCGAGCTCGCGAAAGCGCCACCTGGAGGGCTCGCGGGGGGTGCGCGTCCCGGTGCGCGAGATCGCGCTCTCGGGCGGAGAGGCGGCGCTCCGCGTCCCGGACACGAGCGGCCCCCGCGAGGTGGACCCCACCCGCGGTCTTCCCCCGCTCCGCGGGGCCTGGATCCGGGAACGGGGGGACGTGGCCGAAGTCGCCGCGCACTACGGTGAGCGGGGCGACACGCCGCTGGTTCCCGAGGCCCTGCGGCGGCCGCGGGCGCTACGCGGCACGGAGGGCCCGGTCACCCAGATGCATTACGCCCGGCGAGGCGAGGTGACCCCGGAGATGGAGTTCGTGGCCCTGCGTGAGGCGCTCGATCCCCGATTCGTACGCGACGAGGTCGCCCGGGGACGGGCCATCATCCCCGCCAACATCAATCATCCCGAGCTCGAGCCGACCATCATCGGGCGCAACTTCCGGGTGAAGATCAACGCCAACATCGGGAACTCGGCCGTGACCTCCTCGATCGACGAGGAGGTGGAGAAGGTGCGCTGGGCCACGCTGTGGGGCGCGGACACCGTCATGGATCTGTCGACGGGCAAGAACATCCACGAGACGCGGCAGTGGATTCTGCGCAACTCTCCGGTACCGATCGGGACGGTGCCGATCTACGAGGCGCTCGAGCGCGTGGGCGGCAAGCCGGAGGCGCTCACCTGGGAGATCTATCGAGACGTGATCATCGAGCAGGCCGAGCAAGGGGTGGACTACTTCACGGTCCACGCGGGCGTCCTGTTGCGCTACATCCCCCTCACGGCCGAGCGCGTGACGGGCATCGTGTCTCGCGGAGGGTCGATCATCGCCAAGTGGTGCATGGCTCATCACCAGGAGAGCTTCCTGTACACGAACTTCCGCGAGCTGTGCGAGATCATGGCGCGCTACGACGTCTCGTTCTCGCTGGGCGACGGATTGCGGCCGGGGTCGATCGCCGACGCCAACGATGCGGCCCAGTTCGCCGAGCTGAAGACCCAGGGGGAGCTGACGAAGATCGCCTGGGAGCACGACGTGCAGGTCATGTGCGAGGGTCCGGGTCACATCCCGATGCACATGATCCAGGAGAACATGGACAAGCAGCTGGAGTGGTGCCACGAGGCGCCGTTCTACACGCTGGGCCCCCTCACCACCGACATCGCCCCCGGCTACGATCACATCACGAGCGCCATCGGCGCGGCCATGATCGGGTGGGCTGGAACGGCCATGCTGTGTTACGTGACCCCGAAAGAGCACCTCGGGCTTCCCGATCGCGACGATGTGAAGGCCGGCGTGATCGCCTACAAGATCGCGGCGCACGCGGCGGACCTGGCCAAGGGGCATCCCGGAGCGCAGACATGGGACGACGCGCTCTCCAAGGCCCGCTTCGAGTTCCGGTGGGAGGATCAGTTCAATCTCGGGCTCGACCCGGTCACGGCGCGCGAGTTCCACGACGAGACCCTGCCCCAGGAGGGCGCCAAGGTGGCGCACTTCTGCTCCATGTGCGGGCCCAAGTTCTGCTCGATGGAGATCACCCGGCAGGTGCGCGAGTACGCCCGGCAGCGCGGCATCGGCAGCGACGGCGCGGCGGTCCAGCGGGGGTTCGAGGAGAAGGCGGCGGAGTTCCG
>JBFIOX010000257.1:0-3945 GCA_041610455.1 Gemmatimonadota bacterium | reverse complement strand
CCCGCCGCGCCGCCGCGCGATCGCGGCGAGCAGGCTGCGGCGCACGCCGAGGGGATCCAGGATCATGGGGAGCGCGTGCCGCGCCGGCATGGCCGCCGGGTCGGAGCCGAAGGTGGCCGCGACGAGGGGGCCGAGGAGGGCGCGATAGGCCTCCCGGCCCGCCTTGCGGCAGAGGTAGTCCGCCACGGACTCGTCCGCGCGAAGGCCCGCCGTGAGCGGCTCGAGCGCCGCGCGGGCGCGCGCCAGCGGGGGAAGCAGATCGGTAGTCCAGAGCTCGCGCGGCGATCGGGGCACCGCCCGCAGCCGCCCCCGACTCCACACGAACAGGCGGGCCCCTCGGGGCGCCTCGAGCACCTGTTCGTCCAGGCCGAGCTCCGAGAGCAGACGGCGGACCGGGCCGACGAGGCGCGCGCGCTGCGGTCCCGACTCGAGCACGTGGGGGCCGCGCCGGTGCGTTCGGATGAGACCGCCGGGCTGCGGATCCGCTTCTAGGAGGACGGATTCCACGCCGCGCCGCGCGAGCTCGTGCGTGAGCGCGAGGCCCGTGATCCCTCCGCCGACGATGCCGACCCGCATGCTCGCCTCCGGGGCCGAGTGAGTCGGCGACCCCGCCCGGGCGGGCAACTGGCCGCGTCTTCGGCGCGCCCCTACCCTACCCTCCCCGGCCCGACCGACGCCAGCGCGAGGAGACCCGTTTGTCCGCTAGCCGAGCCCCCGCCGTCCTCATGCTCCACTTCGGCGAGCCCGAAACGCCGGATCCGGAGACCGTGCGGACTTTCCTCGAGCGCATCTTCACCGCCAACGCCCGTCTGGAGCCCGGAGGCGACGCGGAAGCCGTCAGACGGCGCAGCCGCGAGCTGGCGGAGGCCCGCGCGCCCGGGCTCCTGGCCGACTACGCGCGCATCGGCGGCTCGCCGCTCCACGATCAGGCGCGCGCCCAGGCGCGGATGCTCGAAGGGGCCTTGGCCGATCGGGGCCGGGCGCTGCCCGTCGCGCTCGGCATGCAGTTCACCGAGCCGTCGATCCGGCAGGGTCTCGAGACCCTGCGCGGGGAGGACCCGGACCCGTTGGTGCTGCTTCCGCTTTACCCGCTGTGCGGTCCGTCGACCACAGTGGCCGCGCTCGAGACGGTGGCGCGCGAGCTCGAGGCTCTCGGCTGGGCGCCGGGCACGCGCGAGATCACGGGTTGGCACCGCCACCCCGGCTACGAGCGGTTGCGGGCCGCGGCCACCCGGAAGGCCGCGCACGAAGCCGGGCTCGATCTGACCGACCCCTCGGTCCGCGTGGTCTTCAGCGCCCACGGCACGCCCATGCGGTACGTGCGCGAGGGCAGCCGCTATGTCGAGTACGTGGAGGACTGGTGCGCGAGACAGGTGGGCGCCCTGGGGCTCGACCGGTGGACGCTCGGTTACCAGAACCACAGCAATCGGGGCGTCGAATGGACGGCGCCGTCGATCGAGCGCGCCCTGCCGGCGGCCTCCGAAGTTCGCCGGATCCTGGTCGATCCCGTGAGCTTCATGCACGAGCAGTCCGAAACGTTGGTCGAACTGGACATCGAGTTGAAGGAGCACGCCGGTGCGCTCGGGTTGGAGTACGCGCGCGTGCCGATTCCCTACGCCAGCGACGCGTTCGGTGAGGTGTTGGCCGACCTGGTTCTGGCCGCCCTCGGCGAGCCCCAGGCGGGTCTCCCGGCCCGGCGGACGTGCCGGTGCCGCCCGGGGGCGACCGTGTGCTTCAACGGCGAGCGAGCGCCCGTACCTGCGGGTATCGGAAGCAGCTGACCAGGTGGTCGTTCACCATCCCGGCCGCCTGCATGTACGCGTAGCAGATGGTGGGCCCCACGAACTTGAACCCCCGCTCGCGCAGCGCGCGCGACATCGCCTCGGACTGGGGGGTCTGCGCGGGGAGATCTTCGCCCGACCGCCACCGGTTCTGGACGGTGATGCCGTCCACGAAACGCCAGATGAAGGCGTCGAAGGAGCCGAACTCCGACTGGGTCTCGAGAAAGCGGGCCGCGTTGGAGATCGTGGCGTCGATCTTCTGGCGATTGCGCACGATGCCGGCGTCCTGGAGCAGCCGCGCGCGCTCCTTCGGTCCGAACCGGGCCACGGCGACCGGATCGAAGTCGGCGAAGGCGGCACGGAAGGCGGCACGCTTGGCGAGGATCGTGGCCCACGACAGGCCCGCCTGGAACGCGTCCAGAACGAGGAACTCGAAGTGCCGGCGATCGTCCCGCAGCGGCACCCCCCATTCCTCGTCATGGTACGCGACCATGTCCGGACGGTCGCTCCAGCCGCAGCGCCGGAGCGCGCGGGCGCTCACGCGGCCTATCCCTCCGGACGCGCTGTGAGATCCTCGATGACGCGGTCGACGACGCTCCCCACCTGACCGCGGATCACCCCGGCCAGCATATCGGCCGCCTCGCGCAGCAGCGAGTCGGGATTGCGGCGGTCGTCGGCGAAGCGCACGACCTCGCCGAGGAAGATCCCGACCAGCTGGTGATCGGCCGCCGGCCCCTCTTTGGAGGCCTCGTCGTACAGCGCCCCCGGGACGCTGGCGCGCCAGGGCTCGTCCTCCTCGCCGTTCTCGGCCCGCTCCATGGGGACCAGGGCCAGCAGGCTCCCCTCCACGCCGGGGCCGCCGCGCCGGACGTTTAGCGCGAGCGAGACGGGGGAGTCGAAGAGCTCCATGGCCACGAACTCGTCGACGCTCTCGGCCGGAATCGCGCACCGTCCAATGGCTCGACCCGCGTGGAACGTGCCGATGCAGACCGTGCCCTCGGGCGTGAGATGGTGCTCGATGGGACGAACTTCGAGCTGGATGGGCGCGGCCGTGCCGACCAGCACGTGCTCCCGCCCGTCCGATCCCTCCTCGCGAGGAGGAGGCAGCATGTCGCCGAAGAACAGATTCGTCATCCGTCCCCTCCGATCCCGACCCGGCTCTCCAGCCGGGTCGCGCCCTTGGTTGGCCCCTACCCCCCTTAAGACGAAAGGTGGCGGCCGTGGCGTCACCCGGCCGCCGGAGAGGGCTCCACCTTGGCGCCCTCGAACGTGTTGATGACCCTGAAGTTCGCACGGAATCGAGAGAGGGGCTCTCCCCGCATCTCGATGCGATCGTCGCCCACGTTGCCGAGGAACGGATCCGTGTGGGCCAGGTAGTCGAGCTTCCAGGGATCGAGACTCATGAGCCGAGCGCCGGTTGCGTCCACGGCCACCGGATCGGCGCCGAACACGAGCACGCCCACCTCCCTCGGCTCGCCTTGGATGGGCCCGTTCCCCTCCATTCCGGTCACGCCGTCCACGATGTTGAGCCTCGGGACCTCGAGAGCGGCGTTGATGTCCACGATGCTCCCGGTCAAGCCCGCCCAGTGCAGGGGGTTCTTCGGCCAGCCGTATACCGCACCCGGGACGATGCCGAACAGGTTCTTCATGCTCAGGGTCACGCCCGCCCAATGATGGGTCTTGAGCTTGGGCATCGAGACGAGCAGGTCGGCATCCAGCACGGTCGTGGGCAAGTACAGGGCCCCCAGTTCGGTGAAGCTCGACTTCAGGGTCGTCTTCCTCACCAGGTCGTGGTTGAGGTCGACGTAGGCCGCCTCCATGTCACGCAAGTGGTCGGCCAAACCGGACTCCGCCAGCAGGTAGTCGTTGTCGCGCCGGTGACCGGGGCCCTCGGCCACGGTGACGCTCCGCGCGCCGCGCAGGCGAAACGCTTCGATCGCGGCGGCGACCACTGCGGGGTGCGTATTGATAACCCCCCGCGGGTCGAACTCGACGAGATTCGGCTTGAGCACGACCCGGAGCCCCCGAACCGCCACCTCGAGAAGGTCGAATCCGTCCAGCATCGCGCGGACGAGCGCCGCGGCATCGTAGCTGGGCGCGGGGAGGATGGCGACGCTCGAGCGGGAGGGCTTGCGCACCGCCGCGGGCGACCAGCGCGGCGCCT
>JBFIOX010000256.1:0-3963 GCA_041610455.1 Gemmatimonadota bacterium | reverse complement strand
TTCGGCCGGCCCCGCCGCGGCGCGCGCCGCGGGGCGCGGCCCGCCGCGCACCCGACCGCCGCGAGGACCGCGTCCGTGCCCCTAGGCCCCGTGCGAGTCGAGCCCGTGGTGAGCCGGCGGCAGCTCGAAGCGTTCATCGACCTGCCATGGGAGATTTACCGCGGCGATGTGGATTGGGTGCCGCCTCTGAAGCGCGACGTGCGGGCCGCCTTCGATCCCTCGAAGCACCCGTTTCATCGACATTCCGAGGCGCAGCCGTTCCTGGCCGTGCGGGGAGACCGGCCCGTGGGCAGGATCTGCGCGATCCGAAACCGCAACCACGAGGCCTTCCACGATGAGCCCGTCGGGTTCTTCGGCTGGTTCGAGTGCATGGATGACACGGAGGCGTCGACGGCCCTCTTCGATACCGTCCGCGCGTGGCTCGACGAGCGAGGCCTGCGCGTCATGCGGGGGCCGACCAGCTTCTCGACGAACGAGACGTCCGGCTTGCTGATCGCGGGCGAGCCGGGTCCGCCCGTCCTCATGATGGCGCACAATCCTCCCTACTACCCCAGGCTGCTCGCATCGTACGGGTTCGAGAAGGCCAAGGACCTGCTGGCCTGGATGATCGACGACCAGACGCCTCCCGAGTACCTGCTGCGGGCCGAGAAGCTGGTCACGCGGCGCTACAAGGCCACGGTGCGCAGCCTCGATACGGACCGCTTCGACGAAGAGCTGGCCACCATCCGGCGGCTGTACAACGCCGCATGGGAGCGGAATTGGGGCTTCGTGCCCATGACCGACGAGGAGTTCGACCACATGGCGCGTGAGCTCCGGCCCATCCTCGACCCCCGCCTCGCGCTCTTCGTGCACGACGAGGACGAACGTCCGATCGGGTTCGCGCTGGCCCTGCCGGACTTCAACCAGGTGTTGCGCAGGCTGAACGGGAAGCTGGGGCCCGTAGGATTGATCAAGGCCTTGATCCTCAGGCGCCGCATCGGCCGCATGCGGGTGCTCATCCTGGGGTTGCTGGAGGAATACCGAGGCAAGGGCCTCGACGCGCTGCTCTACCTCGCGCTCATCCGGAACGGCACCGCGCGGGGCATCGTGGAGTGCGAGCAGTCGTGGATCCTCGAGGACAACGAGAAGATGAACGCGGCGATCGCCCGGCTGGGCGGTCGCATGTACCGGCGATATCGCCTGTACGACGCCGTCGTGTAAGCACTTTACGTAATCGCTTTACCATGGCTCGGATCTTCATCACGGGGGCGACGGGGTTTCTCGGGAGCCACCTCGCCGCGGGCCTCACCGCCGCCGGACACGCGGTGCTCGCGAGCGTGCGGAGACGGAGCGACACCCGCTGGATCGACCCACTGCCGCTCGAGACGGTGGAGCTCGATCTGGCCGGTTCGCCGCACGCGGGTGGCTCCGGGCCTGAAGTGGCCGCCCTTCAGGGCGTGGACGCGGTGGTCCACTGCGCCGGTCTGACCCGCGCGCGCGACGAGGCCGAGTTCCAGCGCGTCAACGCCGACGGCACCGAACGCCTGGTGCGGGCAGCGGTGGAGGCCGGCGTACGGCGTTTCGTGCTCATCAGCAGCCTGGCGGCCCGGGGCCCGGACGGGGCGGGGGGGCCGGTGAGCCCCTACGGTCGGAGCAAGCGGGAGGGCGAGCGGCGCCTGGAGGCCCAGGCCGGCCGCATCGACGCGGCGATCCTCCGACCGGGGGGCATCTACGGCCCGCGCGACGCCGACCTCCTGCCGCTCTTCCGGCTCGCGCGACGCGGGTGGGTGCCGATCCCCGCCAGCGCGGCGCCCCTCCAGCCGGTGTACGTGTCCGACGTGGTCTCCGCGACGCTAGCGGCCCTCGAGACCCCGGATCTGGCGACGCCCCTCCCGGTCGCAGGCGCGGAGCGCAGGACCTGGCCGGCGCTGGCGGGGTCGCTGTCGCGCGCCGTCGAGCGCGCGGGTCGGGTCGTCCGAGTCCCGCCCGCCGCCTTCTGGGCCGTCGGGCTCGTGTCCGAGGTGGCGTCGCGGATCACGGGTGACGCCCCCGCCATGGACAGACGGCGGGCCCGCGACCTCGCGCACTATTCCTGGACCTGCGAGATCGGGGGGACGCGCGAGGCGCTCGGTTGGAACCCCGAGGTCGGCATCGACGAGGGCCTGGCCCTGACCGCCTCCTGGTACCGCGAGCTCGGATGGCTACGGGCGGGCTGACCGGCCGGGCCGCGGCGGCCCGCCTCGGGGGTCGCCCACTGGCGATCGATCGGCTGGCCCTGGGCTATCTGGCGCTCACGGGGCTCTTCGCCTTGGCGCTCGGGGGGCGAGCCGGCCTGTGGATCGCGGTGCTCCACGCGTCGGCAGCCGTGGGCGTGAGCGCCCTGTCCCGCTTCACGCCGCGGACGGGTCTGCGCGGCTTCGCGCGAGCTTCCTATCCCGTGCTGGTCACACCCGCCCTGTACGCGGAGCTGGCCACCCTGAACCGCTTCCTCACCGAGCGTTACTTCGACGACGCGGTCCAGGTCTGGGAGCGCGCGGTCTTCGGCGGGCAGCCGAGCATCGAGCTGAGCGCGGCGCTTCCCTGGCTCCCGCTCTCGGAGGCCCTGCACCTGGGATATGTGGCCTACTACGCGATCGTCCCCCTCGCGCTGATCGGCGTGTACCGCACCCGTGGGTTCGAGGCTCTGCATCGCACGGCCTTCGCGGTGGCGGGCGCCTTCTTCCTGTCGTACCTGATCTTCGCGGTGTTCCCGGTGGCCGGTCCGCGCTACGAGTTCGCTCCCATCGGGGGCCGGATCGCGGACGGCACCGTGTACGGGGTCGTCCACGCGATCCTCGAGAGCGGGTCGTCGAAGGGGACCGCGTTCCCGAGCTCGCACATCGCCGCTTCGCTGGCGGCCGTCCTCGCCGCGGGGCGCGAGGATGCCCGGTGGCTATGGCTCCTGATCGTGCCCGAGGCGGCCCTGGCCCTGGGTACCGTGTACGGTCGGTTCCACTACGCGTTGGATGCGGTGGCCGGCCTGCTGCTCGGATTGATGGCGTGGGCCGTCTCCCCGCGTGCCGTCGCCGCTCTCTCGCGAGGCAACCCGGAGCCGCGGCCGGGTATCAAAACCAGTGATTCCGAACCGGCCGTCGAAGAGGAGCGGCGTGGAAGAGCGTGATCTGATCGCCCGCGCGAAATCGGGTGACCGGGACGCGATGGGCGAGCTCTACGAGCGTCACGCCCGTCGCGTGTATACGGTCGTCCGACGCCTGGTCGGCGATGACCACCTGGCGGAGGATCTCTCGCAGGAAGCTTGGGTGCGGGCGTTCGAGAAGCTGCACCTCTTCCGGGGGGATTCCGCGTTCGGGACGTGGATATACCGGCTGGCCACCAACGTGGCCCTGAACCGCCTGCGGCGATCTTCGAAGCGGAAGACCGTCGAGGCGGCGGCCGAGCTGCCGCAGATCGTGAGGGCACCGGACGACGTGGTGGTGAGCCGACGCGTGCTCTCGCTGGCGTTGGACAAGCTGCCCCCCGGATACCGTCGCGTGCTCGTACTGCACGATGTGGAAGGGTGGACGCACGAGGAGATCGCGCGCTGCCTGAATTGTTCGGCCGGGACGTCGAAGTCGCAGCTGCACAAGGCGCGGGCCCGCATGCGCGATCTGATCGGGCGGGCCGGCGCCGATGGTGGCGGAGTCCGCGATCGGGCGCAGCTGTGAGTCGCTCGCCGTGGCGAGCGTGGGGAAGCGGAACAGGCGAAAAGACATAGACAAATGGAAGCCATGACGGAGCACCCTGCGACCGAGCGGATCTCGGCGCTACTGGACGAGCCGTGGGCCGATATCGAGGCGCAGACGCACCTGGAGCGCTGCCGCCCGTGCCAGGCCGAGTTCGAGAGGCTGAGTCGGATGCGGATGGCCCTTTCGGCGTTGGGCGACCTCGATCCGCCCGCTGGACAGTGGGCGGCGATCGATGCCGCGCTCGACGAGGCGCGGGCGG
>JBFIOX010000255.1:0-3970 GCA_041610455.1 Gemmatimonadota bacterium | reverse complement strand
TGGCCAGCAGCACGCAGCTCATCCCCACCGTCAGCAGCCTCCCCATGCTGGACATCCCCACGTGCACCGCGAACGCCAGGTTCCCGAAGCTCGCGATCGTGGTGAGCGTGGCGAACAGCACGGCGCGCCCGGTCGATGAAGCGAGGGGATCCCGGCCCGCCGCTCCCCCGTTACGCGCCTCGTGCACCATGTGAATGCCGTTGTCGACGCCCACCCCGAGCAGGAGCGGGAGCGCGATGACGTTGGCGAAGTTGAACGGGATCTCCAGCAGGACGGTGAGCGCGCCGGTCCACGCCGCGGCCATGCCGAGCGGAACGACCACGAGCAGGGCGCCGCCCAGGCTGCGCAGGAACACGAGCAGCAGAACCCCGGTGACGGCCGCGGCCCACAGGAGCGCGTCCCGAAAGGCGGCGACGGCCACGCGCCCCGTGCCCAGCTCGTTCACCGGGCCACCGGTGGCGTGGGGCGCCACGCCGCGCACCGACTGCACGAAGCGCGTCAACTCGTCCGTGGTGAGGAGCGCGCCGGCCGGCGCGATCTCGACCCGCCACTCGCCCCCCTTTCCGATCCACCGCTCCCGCAGCTCCGGCGGCAGGTCGTCCAGGGCGAGCGGCGCGAGGCGCGCGGCCTCGCCGAGCGCTCTCAGACGGTCGGGCAGCGCGCCCACCAGGGCGGCCTCGAGCGTCTCCGCCTGCCGGGCCCGTGACTCGGGGCCCCACCCCTCCGCCCGCCGCTCCCACGCCCGCAGCACGTGCAGGAGCCGGCGCGACAGCTCTCGCTCCGCGGCGGTCCCGCGCCACCGGACCTCGTCCAGCGCGGCGCGCAGGCGGGCGAGCGCCGCCCATGCGTCCGCGCCCTCGCCCGGGGATCTCGCGTCGTCGGCCGTCAGCACCCGGTCGAGCCGGGCCAGGACCGCCAGCTTCTGCTCTTGGTCGCCCGGCACGAAATCGGTGAGCGTGCGGGCCCAGGCGACCTCGGGGAGCGCGGCCACCGAATCGGCCAGGGCCCGTGCCGTCGCCGCGTCCGTCCGCAGCGCCGACACGGTGAGCGGCTTCGCCTGGGGATCGGCGAGCAGGCTGCGATAGGCGCGCACCGACTCGCTGTCCGGGTCCCGCAGGTTGAGGGCGTAATGGTCGAAGCGCGCGCGCGGCAGCAGGAAGCCCGCCGCCGCGGCGCTCAGCACCGCGAGCGGCACGATGGCGCGGCGATGGGCTCCCACCCACCTCCCGAGACGGCGCAGGCCCCCCGCGCCCCGTGACCTCCGCGGCGTGGCGATGGGGAGGGTGGCCAGCATGGCGGGGAGGATCGTGAGCGTGGCGGTCAGGCTGACGAACATCCCCGTGCCGCCGATGACGCCCAGCTCCGAGACGCCCGTGAAGTCGGTCGGGATGAACGCGTAGAAGCACGCGGCCGTCGTCACCGCCGAGAGGGCGAGCGACGGGCCGATCTGCTGCACCGCCGCGTCCACCGCCGCGTCCGCCTCCCACCCCGCCGCGCGGAGCTCTCGGTAACGGAGCGTCAGGTGGATGGCGTAGTCGATCCCCAGGCCCACGTACAGCACGGCGAAGGCGACCGAGATGAGGTTGAGGTGGCCGATGGCGAGCGCGGCGAAGGCCGAGGTGGCGATGAGGCCGGCCAGGAGCGTCGCGAGGCACGCCAGGATCAGCTTCGGCGAGCGCAGCGCCAGGAACAGGATGAGCGCCACCGAGCCGAGGGCGAGGAGCCCGGCCTGCCGGACGCCCGCGACCGCCGAGTCCAGCTCCTCGGACTCGATCGCGACCGTCCCGGTGAGCAGTACCTGGACGCCGTTGCGCTCGATGAGGCCGAGCTCGCGCGCGACCTCGCGCACCCGGTCGATCGCGGCCCGCCCCGGCACGGCGTTGGCGAACGTCAGGCGCGGGCGCACCGATAGCGTCTGACGATGATCGGCCGGCGCCGGGGCGCGGCCGTCGGCGAGCGCGCTCCAGGGCACGGGGACGAACCGGCCCTCGAGGGCCGCGTAGCTCGCGCCGGCCAAGAGCCCGAGCAGCGGCCGGAGGTCGAGACCCGCCTCTTCGCCGGCCGCGTCCGTCGCGTCCTCGCGCGCGGCGCGCTCCAGGGCCCCCACCAGCCCGGACAGGCCGGGGCTCCGCTGCAGATCGGCCAGGATCGGCGACATCCTCTCGAGACGCGCGACCATCGCATCGAGCGTATCCGCATCCCGGAACAGGAGGCCGTAGCGCTCGAAGAACGGCCCGCCGTCCAGCCGGTGGACCGAGCGGAAGTTCGCGGTGTCCGCCGCGAGGGCCGCCGCCAGCCTGCCGGCCGACACATCGGCGAGCCCCGGGCTCGTGGCCACGATGAGGACGGTCAGCTCGTCCTGCAGGTGCGGGAACGCGTCGACGTACTCTTGGTAGGTGCGACGGAACTCGAGATCGTCCGAGACGAGGCTGGACGTGTCGGTGTCGACGCCGAGGTGGCGTGCCGTGTAGAAGAGCCCGCCGGCGGTGAGGGCCGCCGTCGCGAGCAGGACGACGTGCCGGCGGCGCCGCACCGCGCGCGACCAGCGCAGCAGCCAGCGCTCGATCGGCCTCCCCGGTTCGCTCGTCACCACACCCCTTCCCTCTCGGCCGACGCGGTCATCCGGGCGGTCGCGTTGACGACCACGATCGGTTCCGAACACATTCCTGGTTCGGCCGAGACGCGCCGGCCCGAAGCATCTTAGCGCGCTGCCGCGACCGGGACACGCGACCCGGCCGAGCGGTCCGCGGACCACATCGACGTCGATCGATCGAATACCGGAGGAGAACGATGAACGAGCAGCTCATCCAGGTCGCGCAGGCGATGGGCGCCAAGGGCAGGGGGATCCTCGCGGCGGACGAGAGCAGCGGCACCATCAAGAAGCGGTTCGACAGCATCGGGGTCGAGTCGACCGAGAACAATCGGCGCGACTACCGGGAGATGCTCTTTCGGACCTCCGATGCTCTCTCCGACTACATCTCCGGGGTCATCCTGTTCGACGAAACCCTGCGCCAGTCCGCCGCCGACGGCACCCCGCTCGTGGACCTGATCGCCGATGCGGGCACGATTCCGGGGATCAAGATCGACAAGGGCGCCAAGCCGCTGGCTGGCGCGCCCGGCGAGAAGGTGACCGAGGGATTGGATGGGCTGCGCGAGCGGCTCGCGGAGTACTACGAGCTGGGAGCCCGCTTCACGAAGTGGCGCGCCGTCATCGACATCGGCCGGGGGGGCGACCGCTCGATCCCCAGCGGGTATTGCATCCGCGCCAACGCGCACGCGCTCGGGCGCATGGCCGCGCTCAGCCAGGAGCAGGGCCTGGTCCCGATCGTCGAGCCCGAGGTGCTCATGGACGGCGATCACGACATCGACCGCTGCTTCGAGGTCACGGAGTGGACGCTGAAGGAGACCTACGGCGAGCTGTTCGATCAACGCGTGCTGCTCGAAGGATCGGTCCTCAAGCCGAACATGGTGCTGTCGGGCAAGCTGTGTCCCGACCAGGCCGGCGTGGACGAGGTCGCCGAAAAGACCGTGCGCTGCTTGAAGCGCGCGGTTCCCGCCGCGGTCCCCACGATCGTCTTCCTGTCGGGCGGACAGTCCGATATCGAGGCCACCGCGCACCTGAACGCCATGAACGCGGGGTACGACCTGCCCTGGAACCTGAGCTTTTCGTACGGCCGGGCCCTGCAGGCGGCGCCGCTGAGCGCGTGGGGCGGAAATCTGGACAACAATCCCGCGGCGCAGGCGGCGTTTCGACATCGCGCCCGCATGAACGGGCTCGCCACCCGCGGCGAGTGGTCCATGGACCTCGAGCAGGAAGCCGCCTGAGCCGAATCGGCTTCCGGGCCGTCGAGGGGGCCTGGAAGCCGCACCCGCCGTCGGCGCTCCCGGGGACTAGAGCGCGGGGCCGAGCGCCCGCATGGCTTCGGTGAAGCGGGTCCGGATCTCGGACTCGCCGTCGACCAGGCCGCGG
>JBFIOX010000254.1:0-3978 GCA_041610455.1 Gemmatimonadota bacterium | reverse complement strand
TGTCGCGCTTCGACCGGGGCTCCAAGGAGCGGCTCGACATCCAGCCGCAGGAGGACGCGGACGGCCCGCCGCTGCGCTGGTACTGGGATGCGGGCCTCCACATGTCGCCGCACGACAACGAGCGGCTCTACTTCGGCGCGCAGATCCTCTTCCGGACAGACGACCAGGGCTCGACGTGGCGCCCCATCTCGGGCGACCTCACGCGCGCCATCGACCGCAACCGGCTCCCCGTGATGGGTCGGGTGTGGAGCGTCGACGCGGTGGGCAAGAACCGCTCGACCTCGGTGTTCGGCCACATCGTCTCGATCTCCGAATCCCCCCTCGTCGAAGGACTCATCTACGTGGGGACGGACGATGGGCTCATCCAGGTGACAGAGGACGGGGGACAGAGCTGGCGCGCCGTCACCTCCTTTCCCGGGGTGCCGGACACCAGCTTCGTGCACGACGTCGAAGCGTCGCTGCACGACCCGAACGCCGTCTTCGCGGTGATCAACAACTTCAAGCGCGGCGACTTCAGGCCGTACGTGCTGCGCTCCACGGATCGGGGGCGCACCTGGACCTCGATCGCCGGCGACCTGCCCGAGAACGGGCCGGCCTTCACGCTCGTGCAGGACCACGTGGTGCCGGAGCTCCTGTTCGTGGGCACCGAGTTCTCGGCCTTCACCTCGGTGAACGGCGGAACCTCGTGGATCAAGCTGGCCAGCGGGCTCCCCACCATCCCGGTGCGCGAGCTCGAGATCCAGCGGCGCGAGGACGACCTCGTGGCGGCCACCTTCGGACGCAGCTTCTACGTGCTCGACGACTACACGCCGCTGCGCGAGCTGGCGCGGCGCTCGGGCGAGATACTGGCTCAGGAGGGACACATCTTCCCCGTCGAGCCGGGGAAGATGTTCTTGAGATGGAGCCCGGGGTTCTCGGACTCGGATGACTACGCCGCCGACAATCCGCCCTTCGGCGCGACGTTCACCTACCACCTGCGCGACGCGCTCCGCACGCGCCAGGCCGCACGTCAGGCCGAGGAGCGGCGCCGGGCGCGACGCGGCGAGGATACCCCGTACCCACCCTGGGAGGCGCTCAGGGCGGAAGATCGCGAGGAGGCGCCCGAGGTGTTCCTCACCGTGCGGGATGCCGAGGGGAACGTGGTCAACACGGTGCGCGGCTCCACTTCCCGCGGCGTCCATCGCGCCACCTGGGACTTCGAGTACCCGGGGTACGCCCCCGTCGGTGCCGGGGGCGGCGGCGGGTTCTTCGGCGGGGGAGGCCTGGGGCCCCGGGCGCTGCCGGGACGCTACACGGTGTCGCTCTCCAAGCGGGTCGATGGCGTGGTCACCGAGCTGGTGCCGCCCACCCCGTTCGAGGTGGCCCCGATGGCGTCGCCCGCCATTCCGCCGCAGGACCCGGCGGCCGTGCTCGCCTTCCAGCGGGAGACCGGGCAGCTGCTGCGCGCCGTCAGCGGAACCCAGCGGGCCGCGGCCGCCGCCATGGAGCGCATCGAGGCCATCAAGCGCGCCATCGCGCAGTGGCCGGCGGCGCCCGAGGAGATGCGGGCCGACGCGCGCGCCCTGGAGCTTCGCCTGCTCGATCTGCAGGGGGCCCTCAACGGCGACCGCACCCGGACGTCACGCTCCGAGCCCGACATGCCCGGCATCGTGAGTCGGGTGAATCAGATCGTGGGCGGCCACTGGCGGGGCCTGCACGGGCCGACCCAGACCCACCGCCAGCAATACCGCGTCGCGGCCGACGCCTTCACGGCCATCTACGACGACCTGCGGCAGCTCATCGAGACCGATCTCCCGGCGCTCGAGGAGCGCTTGGAGGCCGTCGGCGCGCCGTGGACGCCGGGCCGGGCCCTGCCGCGCTGGCCCCCCGCCGGGTGAGCGTCCGCCGAGCGAGCACCCGGCGCGCGTGAAAGCCCTCCTGGAGGAGCTGCGAAGGCGGAAGGTGTTTCGCACGGCGGTCATCTATCTGGTGGCCGGTTGGGGCATGGTGGAGGTGTCCGCCACTCTCTTTCCGCTGATGGGGCTGCCGGAGTGGGGCCCGCGCCTCGTGCTCGCCGTGGTGGCGGCCGGGTTCCCGGTCGCGGTGGGGCTGGCGTGGTTCTTCGATGTGGGACCCGGCGGCGTGCGCGCTTCGGGCGACGCGTCCGGCGTGGCCGAGCGGCACGTGCGGCTGGGTCAGACGGCCGTCGTGGGCGGGGCGGTCCTCGTCGGTCTCGCCATCCCCACCTTCATCTTCTTGAATCGCGGGGCCGGCGGCGAGCAGGAGTCGACGCGGTCGGCGGGGCCCCGCCCGGCCTCGTTGCTGGGCCCGGAGCGCTCCATCGCGGTGCTTCCGTTCCGCAACCTCAGCGCGCTGCCCGAGAACCAGTATTTCTCGGACGGGATCACCGACGAGATCGTGTCGGCGCTGGCACGCTTCGAGGATCTCCGCGTGCTGGGTCGCACGGCGGCCGCGCGCGTCGCCGAGCTCGGTGGCTCGACGGCCGATGTGGCGCGCTCGCTCGACGCGGGCTTCATCCTCGAGGGCAGTGTCCGGCGCGAAGCGGAGCGCGTCCGCATCTCGACCACCCTCACCGAGGCCGCCACGAGCGACGTGCGATGGTCGCGCGATTTCGACCGCGATCTCACGGTGGATCAGATCTTCGACGTGCAGCGGCAGGTGGCCCTCGCCGTGGCGGACGAGCTCAAGGCCCGCTTGGCCCCGGCCAGCCGCGAGTACCTCGGCGCGCCGCCTACGCGAAACCTCGAGGCGTTCGACCACTATCTGCGCGGCTCTCACGAGCTGTTTCGGCGCACCCCGGCCAGCGTGACCCGCGCCATCGCGGAATACCGGGCCGCATCCCAGTTGGACCCCGGGTTCACCGCGGCACAGGCCCGCGAGGCTTACGCGTACGCCCTGTTCGTCGATTGGGAGTGGCCCTACCCCGGGGCGTCGCCCGAGGAGCTTCAGGCACGCGGTCGCCGTCTCGTCGAGGCCGCCTTGTCCCGGGACTCGATGTCGGCCGAGGCCTGGCTGGCCAGGGCCTACCTGGACCTCATGGAGGATCGTCGCGACCCCGGGCGCGCGGTGCCCGCCTTCGAGCGCTCCCTGGCGCTGGACCCGTCGAACCCGGAAGCCTACCACCAGTACGGACAGACCCTGATGACCATCGGCCGCTACGGCGAGGCGGCGGCCGCCTACCATGGAGCCCTGGCCCTCGACCCCACCCGCGCGATGACGATGGTGCCCCTGGGCGCGCTCGCCTATCGCGGGGGCAACGTGGTCGAGGCGCGCCGCTGGGCCGACAGCGCGGTCAAGGTCGGACCCGAGATTCCCTACGCATGGTCGATCCGGGCCGACCTGAGGGCCGCCACCGGCGACCCCGCGGGGGGGGTGGAGGACGCCGAGCGGGCCCTCGCCATCGATCCGAGCTATCCCATCCCCGCGCGCGCCGCCCTCGCTTCTTCGCTCTTCCGGGCGGGGGACACGGCGCGTGCGGTGTCCGAGCTGGATCGGGCGATCGCGGCGCTCGTGGACCCGGCCCGCCCCGGACAGACCGACGCGTTCTTCCTTGGCAGCGCCCTGGTCGCCATGGGACGCCACGACGAGGCCATCGAGATGGTCTCGCGGGCTTCCCCGAGAGCGGCGTGGCTGTGGTTCTATCTCCAGCACCCGAACTTCGATCCGGTGCGTGACGATCCGCGCTTCGCCGCGGTGGAGAGCGACGCGGACCCCCGCGTCCGCGGGGAGGCGCCCCGGGCCGTCCCCCCGTGAGCGCGGCCAGAGCCGCGCGTCGCGTCTTCGTGGTCCTCCTCGCCGCGTACGCGGTGTGGCTCGTCTTCGCCTACCGGTACCACTTCGTGGACGGCGTCAACCTGCTGGTGCACGAGGCCGGGCACGTGATCTTCGCGCCCCTGGGCAGCGCCTGGGCGGTGCTCGGCGGAACGTTGCTCCAGTTGTTCTTCCCTCTCGCGTTCGTGGTCTACTTCTGGCGCCGCG
>JBFIOX010000253.1:0-3989 GCA_041610455.1 Gemmatimonadota bacterium | reverse complement strand
GCCCGTATCTCCTGACTCTCGAGGAACTCGCGGCGGATCCCAGTCCCGAGGAACGCCTCCTGGCCGAGATCGAGGCGGAGGCGGCCGGGTTGTCCGGAACCTCCGGACGGGGGCAGCTGGACCTTTTCGGACGGCCCCCACAGGCCATCGGTGACGAGTGGCACCGGGTGCGCGTGGCGAACGGGGCCGTGTACGAGGGCGATTGGGAGGCCATCGTGTGCCGCATGCGGGACCAATCGGATCGTCCCACCTTGCCGATCGGCGACTTCATGCGGGAAGAGGCGCTGAAGCTCCGCAGCCTCACGGGCGTGAGCGTTTCGTGGGCCACCGCGCGCGCGTTCATCGAAGACTCGGCCAGGGTGGGCGCGCTCGAGATCGAGTGCTGATCGGCCTGTCGGGCGGGCGATGAAGGTCGCATCGCCCTCGGCGCTCGCCCGCATCCTCCACCGCAGGCTCTCCGAGACGGGGGATCCAGGGCGGGCCATCACGCTGGGCGAGCTTCTGCATGCGATGCTCCCCTACGCGACCGTGAGGGGTCCGCTGGGATTGGCCAGCAAGGCGGAATACGACCTCGCGCTGCTGGGTCTCCTGCACTCCCGTGAGCTCCTGCAGATAGATCCTGTCGTCCTGGACGGGGTGGCGCGCGCGCTCGAGGCGCCGGAACCGGACCTGGAGTTCTCCGACGCACTGGCCGACAGCCTGCTCCGGCTACGGCTTCCCCGCGCCATCGAGGAAGCCGCGCGCGAGTCGACCGAGGCCGGCGACCCGACGACGACGGACGCCCAGGCCGAGAGCGCCGACGCGCGCGAGGAGACGGCCCAGTCGGGGGCGGACTCGCCGGCGGAGGTCTCGGCGCCGCCCCCCTCGTCCGCCATCCCCAGTCCCGCCGACGCGCCGGGGCTCGCCCGCCCGCCGGCGGAGCGAGGCCTCGTGTCCCGTGCCCACGAACCCGCCCGGTCGGCGGAGCGGGCGGCGGGCGGCATCAGCGCCTCGGACCTCTCCGCCGTCCGCATCTCGTCGCTCACCCCCCCGCGGGTTCGCGGGGCGGGAGACGCGCCCGCGCCGTCACCGGCCGGGGACCCCGCGGACGTCAGGCGCCCCGCCCGGGCCCGGGCCCAGGGATGCCGGAGCTGCGGGGAGTCCCTACCCGACCGCGGGGGTGTGCTCTACTGTCCCCGCTGCGGGGCACCGCAACGCGATCGCCGCTGCACCGTGTGCGGCGACCGCGTCGAGCGGGACTGGCGCTACTGCGTGCGTTGCGGTCGTGATCTGACGGACCCGTGACCATTCGGATCGCCGTCCTCGGCGGCGACGGGATCGGTCCCGAAGTGGTCGAGCAGGCGTGCCGCGTGCTCGGCGCCGCCTCGCGGGCCGGTCTCGCCGAGGTGGAGATGGTGGAGTTCCCGCACGGCGCGGACCATTACCTCGCGACCGGCGAGACGCTCTCGCAGACCACTTTCGAAAGGTTGCGCGACGACTTCGACGCCATCCTGTTCGGCGCGGTCGGCGACCCGCGCTTGCCGGGTGGCGAGCACGCCCGCGACATCCTGCTCGGCCTCCGCGTGCGACTCGACCTCTTCGTGAATTTGCGCCCCCTGCGGCTGCGCGCGCCCGATCTGTCGCCGCTCAAGCGCCTGAGCGCCTCGACGCCGGATTTCGTCATCTACCGTGAGAACACCGAAGGCATGTATGCCGGCCGGGGGCGCTTCGAGGACGAGGGTCTGCCCTCGGAGCTGGCGGTGACCGAGGCCATCGCAACGCGGCGCGGCGTCGCCCGCATCGTCCGGGCGGCGTTCGAAGGCGCGCGTCGGCGCCGGGGACGCGTGACCCTCGCCGACAAGAGCAACGCCGTCCCGCACATGTTCGGATTGTGGCGCAGGGTGTTCGACGAGCTGGCCGGCGAATACCCCGACGTGGAGACCGAGACCGCCTACGTCGATGCACTCGCCATGCTGCTCGTGCGCGCCCCGGAGCGCTACGACGTCATCGTGGCGGAGAACCTGCTGGGCGACATCCTCTCCGATCTGGGCGCCGAGCTGGTGGGCGGCCCGGGGGTGGCGCCCTCCGCCAACGTCCACCCGGGACGGCACGGGCTGTACGAGCCGGTGCACGGGAGCGCGCCCGACATCGCCGGGACGGGGCGCGCGAACCCCATGGCGGCGGTGCTCAGCGCGGCGCTTCTCCTGCGCGATCAAGGGGCCGAGGCCGCGGCCGCCGCGCTGGAAGCGGCCGTCGACGCGGCACTCGCCGCGGGAGTTCGGACGCCCGACGTGGGCGGAAGCGCCACCACGGCCGAAGTGGGAGACTGGCTTGCCTCCCGCGTGGCGTCGGTGGGGGACTGAACGGAGGGTCCGCGGGAAAATGCCGGTCCGCGGCGAGGCGGACGCTGGGCCGGTCAGCGCGATCCCCTTCGCCTCGCTACCTTCAGGACAGATCGGAACCCCGCGGTTTCACGATCCGCTCGGGCGCACCTTTCCCGAGCGGTATTGCACATAGAGGAGCGGTCCACATGAAGAGCCACGGCAACGGCGTCGGCCCGGTGTTTCTCTCCGCCGCCCGCACCCCCATGGGCTCCTTCGGGGGGAGTCTCAAGGACCACAGCGCCATCGACCTGGGGGTCGTCGCCGCGCAGGCGGCGGTCGACCGCTCGGGCGTCGCGGCCGAGGAGTTCGGTCACGTCGTGTTCGGGAACGTGATGCAGACCTCGGCCGACGCCATCTACATGGCCCGCCACATCGGGTTGCGGGCCGGGCTGCCGATCGAGGTGCCCGCCGTGACGGTGAACCGGCTCTGCGGATCCGGCTTCCAGGCCGTGATCGATGGCGCGCAGGAGATCCTTCTGGGGGAGGCGGCCGTGTGCCTGGTCGGCGGGACCGAGTCCATGAGCCAGGCGCCGCACGTCGTGCGCGGGGCCCGGTGGGGGCTGCGCCTGGGTCCGGCCACGCAGTTCGAGGACACGCTGTGGGAGGCGCTGACCGACCCCTACTGCGGATTCTCCATGGCGCAGACCGCCGAGAATCTCGCCGAAGAGTACGGCATCGCGCGGTCCGAGGCGGACGAGGTGGCGGTGCGCAGCCAGCAACGCGCCAAGGCCGCCTGGGACGAGGGCCGATTCGCCGACGAAGTGATCCCCGTCATGGTCGGCAAGAAGGGCCGTGAGAAGGCCTTCGAGCGGGACGAGCACCTCCGTCCCGAGACCACGATGGAGGCGCTGGGCGCCCTGCGGCCCTACTTCAAGGAAGACGGGCTGGTCACGGCTGGCAACGCGAGCGGCATCGGAGACGGCGCGGCCGCCCTCGTGCTCGCGGGATCGGACTACGCCGAGGCCCACGGCCTCGCGCCGATCGGTCGCCTGGTGTCGTGGGCGGTGGCCGGCGTTCCCCCGCGCATCATGGGCATCGGGCCTGCCCCGGCGTCCCGGGCCGCCCTGGAGAAGGCCGGCCTGGAGCTGGAAGACATCGATTTGATCGAGGTGAACGAAGCCTTCGCGCCCCAATACGTGGCGGTCGAGCGCGAGCTCGGCCTGAACCGCGACCGCGTGAACGTCAACGGCGGCGCCATCGCGCTCACGCACCCGCTGGGCATGACGGGGGCTCGCATCACCGGTCATCTGTTGCACGAGCTGAAGCGGCGCGGAGGTGGCCTGGGACTCGGCAGCGCATGCATCGGCGGCGGCCAGGGAGCCGCGGTCATCGTCGAAGTCGCGGGCTGAGGCCGCCAACAGTCCGGGGCCTCCGGCGGGCCCGGACAGGGAGGACCATTGGACCCTTTCATAGCGATACTGGCAGGCGCGGGGGCCGTGGCGCTCGCGACCAGCCTCCGGATCATGAAAGAGTACGAGCGCGCGGTCGTGTTCCGACTCGGCCGGGCCCGCCCGGCCAGGGGGCCGGGGCTCATCTTTCTGGTGCCGTTCGGCATCGAGCGCATGGTACGCGTCAGCCGGCGGATCATCGCGATGGACATCCCCCCGCCGGACGTGATCACGCGGG
>JBFIOX010000252.1:0-4052 GCA_041610455.1 Gemmatimonadota bacterium | reverse complement strand
GGAAGGCCCAGGCCATCTGCGGCCTGTCGGGCGGCGTGGACAGCTCCGTCGCCGCGGCGCTCGTGCATCGCGCGGTGGGTGAGCGGCTCACCTGCATCTTCGTCGATACGGGATTGTTGCGGAAAGGCGAGCGCGTCGCGGTGGAGCGCGTGTTCGGCGCGCACATGGGGATGCGGCTCGAGGTGGTGGACGCCGGCGAGCACTTCCTCGAGCGGCTCGAGGGCATCGAGGACCCGGAAGAGAAGCGCGTCCGCATCGGCCACGCGTTCATCGACGTGTTCGAGGCGGCAGCAGCGCGGCTGGGTGACGCGAAGTTCCTCGTGCAGGGAACGCTGTACCCGGACGTCATCGAGTCGGTCTCGGTGTGGGGCCCGTCGGTCACCATCAAGTCGCACCACAACGTCGGCGGTCTGCGGCCCGATCTCCCCTTCGAGCTCATCGAGCCGCTGCGCGAGCTGTTCAAGGACGAAGTGAGGGCGGTGGGCCGCGAGCTGGGCCTCCCGGAGGAGATCGTGGGTCGGCATCCCTTCCCCGGCCCGGGGCTGGCGATCCGCATCCTCGGGCCCGTCACGACCGATGCCCTGAACACGCTGCGCGAGGTGGATGCCATCTACCTCGAGGAGATCCGCGCCGCGGGCCTGTACGATGAGATCTGGCAGGCCTTCGCCGTCCTCCTGCCGGTCCGCTCGGTCGGGGTCATGGGAGACGCGCGGACCTACGAGAACGTGGTGGCGCTGCGGGCGGTCACCAGCCGCGATGGCATGACGGCCGACTGGTACCCCTTCCCGGCGCCGGTCCTCGCCCGCATCTCGAACCGCGTGATCAACGAGGTGAAAGGGGTGAACCGCGTCACATACGACATCTCGTCGAAGCCCCCCGCCACGATCGAGTGGGAGTGAGGTGGGCGCCCCCGCCGCCGAGGTCGTCGAGTGGCTCGATGCCTTCCTCGAGATCGCGGAGATCGAGGATTATCCGGGCGCGCTCAACGGCCTCCAGGTCGAGCCGCCCGCCACGATCGCGCGGGTTGGTGCGGCGACGGACGCATGCATGGCCACGATCGAGGCCGCGGTGGCGGCGGAATGCGACCTTCTCCTCGCGCACCACGGGCTGTTCTGGGGGGATCCGGTCCCGTTGACGGGACCTGCCTACCGGCGCGTGAAGGCGCTCATCGACGGGGACATGGGCGTGTACGCGGCGCACCTTCCGCTCGACGCGCACCCCGAGATCGGGAACAACGTGCTGCTCGCGGAGGCCCTCGGCCTCACCTCGTGGGAGCGGTTCGGCACGATCCGGGGGGCGCGCGGGCTGGGCGTCGTGGGGGGGCTCGACCTCGGCAGGGAGGCGCTCGCGAGTCGCGTCGCCGAGCTGTTAGGGCGGACGCCGCGCGTGATCGAGGGAGGGCCGCCCCGGGTGCGCCGCCTCGCGATCGTCAGCGGGGGTGCCGGATCCATGCTCGCGCAAGCGGCGGCGGCGGGGGCGGACACTTTCGTGACCGGCGAAGGCGGCCACCACACCTATCACGAGGCGCTCGAGCTCGGCATGAATCTGGTGTACGCGGGGCACTACGCGACCGAGACGTTGGGGGTGCGGGCCCTGGCCGAGAAGCTGGCAGCCACCTTCGAGCTGGAGCAGCGGTTCTTCGACCATCCGACCGGGCTTTGAGGCGGGGGGCGTAGGGCAGGCGGTCTGCCGGCGGTGATGCCCCCGGAGCGGATTCTAGAACACCGAGACCTTGATGTCCTTGAGATACCGATCCGGGCGATCGCGGATGTCCTTCGTCAGGAGCGCGATCTCCTCGCTGGCCGCGTGCAGGTTCCTCAGAGTCTCCGTTAGGCTGTCGTAGAGGGCGTCGTCCGTCATCATCTTGCCCAGCGATCCCTCCCCCTCCGAGAGCCGCGTCGTGATCGTGGCGAGCGCGTGGCTGGTCGAGTCGAAGCCCGAGCTGGCGGCTGCCAGGCGCGTGGTGAGCGTGTCGAGGTGGGCCAACGAGCGCTCGAGCTCCGGCGATCCGGTGAGCGAGGCCAGCCGCTCGGAGGCGGCGTCGAGGTTGGCCAGGAGCGAGTGGATCGCGTCGCGCTCGCTGCGCATCAAGCTCTCCAGCTCGCGCATGGCGGCCGAGAAGGCGCGGGAGCTCTCGTGCAGGTCGGTCACCATTCGCTCGCTGAGCACCGCCTCGACGCGCTCGAGCAGCACGGTCGTCTCGTCGCCCAGCGACGACGCCACCGTCGCCAGGTCGGCTACGCGCCCGAGCTCGATCGTGTCCCCGGAGGCCAGCGCGGGCGTGGCCGTGCCCGGCACCAGATCGATCATGTGGGTGCCCAGGAAGCCCTCCGCGCGGATCACGCCGCGGGTGTCCGCCGGCAGCTCCACGTCGGCGTAGAGCGCCAGCGACAGGAGGACGCGCGTGGCCTCGAGGCTGACACTCTCGACCGCGCCGACCTCGACGCCGCGCAGGTAGATGCGGGAGTCGGGCGTGATCTGGCCGGCGTCGGCCGCCACCCCCACCACTCGCAGCTCCGGTCCCCCGATCTCGGCGTCGGAAATCCAGAACACGCCGATGACCAGCGCCACGAGCGCCAACAGCACCAACGCGCCGACCTGGATCTCGGCCCCGCGATCGCGGAGTCCCGGGTCTCTCACGCGACCCCCGCTACCGGCGCCGAATCGAGGAACTCTCGCACGGCGGGGTTGTCAGTATGTCGGAGCTGCTGCGGCGTGCCCTCGGCCTGGATCACGCCGTCGGAGAGCAGGATGATCCGGTTGGCCAGGTAGAAGGCCGATTCGACGTCGTGCGTGACGATGATGCTGGTGGCGTCGACTTCGCGATTCACCCGCGCGATGAGCTCGTTGATCCTGGTGGCGTTGACCGGGTCGAGCCCGGTCGTGGGCTCATCGTACAGGATGTATCGCCGCCGGCCGATGATGGCGCGGGCGATCGCCACGCGGCGCTGCATGCCCCCGGACAGCTCGGCGGGGACGAGCGGCAGCACCTCCTCATCGAGATTGACGTGGGCCAGTGCCGTGCGCGTCAGGGCATCGCAGTCGACGAGGGGGTCGTCACAGTACCCCGGGGGCAGTCCCATGAGCAGGTTGCCGCGCACCGTCAGAGAGTCGAACAGGGCGGAGTTCTGAAACACGTAAGCGATGCGCGAGCGGATTTCGGTGATCTCGGCCCGGTTCGCCCGGGGCACCGAGATGCCGTCCACGCGCACGTCGCCCCGATCCGGATCCTCGAGGCCCACGATGTGCTTGAGAAGCACGCTCTTGCCCGTGCCCGAGGGGCCCATGATGACCACGCTCTCGCCCTCTTCGATTTCGAGCGTCACCCCGCGCAGCACGGGCTTCCCGCCGAAAGACTTGTGCAGATCCACGATCTCGATCACGAGACTGCCTTGTATACCGGAGCCAGCACCACGTCCAGCACCATGATGGCCACGATGATGGCGACCACCGCCGAGGTGGCCGTGCGTCCGACGCCCGCCGCGCCGCCGCCCGCCTGCAACCCCACATAGCTGGCGGTGAACGTGATGGTGAACCCGAAAGCGACGGCCTTGACCAGCGTATACACGAGGGCCGCGGTGTGGTAGTACCCCTGGGCCCCCGAGGCGTACTCGGAGGTCGTCATGCCGAGCAGGGCCACCGACGTCACGTAGCCGGAGAAGATCCCCATGATGTTGGCCAGCAGCACGAGGGGCACCAGGATCAAGGTCCCGGCCACGACCCGTGGGACGACCAGCTCCACGACCGGATCGCGCCCCAGCGTGAGCAGGGCGTCGATCTGGTTCGTCACTTTCATGGTGCCGAGCTCGGCGCCGATGCCCGCGCCCATGCGACCGGCCAGGACGATGGCGGTGAGCACGGGACCGAGCTCGGTGAGCATGCCGCCGACGACGCTGCCCGCCACGATCTCGAGCGGGAGTCCGGTGGAGAGCTGGTACCCGGTCTGCTGCGCGAGGACCGACCCCGCCAGGGCGCCCATGAGGAGCACCAGGGCGAGCCCGTCCACCCCGATCCGCTTCGCCTGGGAGATCGTCTCGCGCACGTAGGCGCGC
>JBFIOX010000251.1:0-4075 GCA_041610455.1 Gemmatimonadota bacterium | reverse complement strand
CGCGCGGCCGCATGAAGTCGAACATCAACCTCACGGGCGTGGGCGGAGAGCGCTGCTTCGTGTCGTTCGAGGTCGATGAGTCGGCCGCCCTGCCGCCGGCCAAGGAGCTGGCGGCGGATACCTACGAGTTCTGGTATCACCAGAGCCAGCTTCCGCACCTCATCGACATGCTACGCAACGAGAAGCCCATCTTCGTCTTCTTCAACGACGAGGGCGGCTTCAACAACTCGCGCATCTCCACGACGGACGAGCCGGTGGGGGAGGGAGAGGAGCGCTAGCCGGCCGCGGGGCCGGCCACCGCGAAGCCCTCTCGGCCGGCCAGGGGCCGGCCCCGCGAACGCCTCTCTGTCGGCTGCGGGGCCGGTCCCAGAAGCCTCCTCAGTCGTCCGCGTCGGGAACGTCCGGCTTCTTTCGCCGTCGCTTGGTCTCGGAGCGGCGCCGCTTCGCCTCACGCCGCCGCCGCTTCGCGCTCGCCGGCACCTTCGTCGCGATGCGCGGTCGTTCCCGGTGCGCCGCCGCGCGCAGCGCCTCACGCAGGCGTGCCAGCGCGAGCCGGCGGTTGCGGTGCTGGCTTCGTGAGTCCCTGGCCGTGACGGTGAGGCCGGAGGCCACGTGCGTGATCCGCACCCCGGTCTCGGCCTTGTTCTGATGCTGGCCGCCCGGGCCCCCCGCCCGGAACGTCTCGATGCGGCACAGGTCGAGGAGGGCATCGTCGGGGAGCGCCGCCGCGGCCCGCAGGTCGGCCGCGGTGGGCTCAGGGGGCGCCGGGGGGGCGCCCGCGCCGACATCGGGACTCGCCTCTTCCTCGCCGGGAGGCCGGTCTTTCGGCTGGTTGGCCGGGTGCTGATCTCCTTCGCCCATGTCGTCCGCTCCGTGACCGCTGCGTGTTCGCCGCGAGCCTCGCCGTAAACTTGCCGCGGGGGTGCCGTCGGCCTCGCGTGGAATGCCTAGCGCATCGCGCCCCCGCGTTCAAATCGCTCGGCGCCGCTGACCCGGCTGCCCCGGATGGCCGTGGCCTCGGGGGCCCTGGGTTTGCCTGGCCGCAGGCAGTGGCCGATGGCTGTGGGCCCGGGCCGCGGGGTGAGGGACCGGGGGGAGTGGACTCCCGCGATCGCGGGCCGATCGCCCGCAACCACGCCATTCGGGCGGCGGCGAGACCGCCTACACTGACGCGGAACGCGCCGCGCCGCCGTCCGGGCCCGACCCACGGCCCCGCCCGCCGGCCCGCCGAGAGGAGGCCCGTCCGTGCCCGCACACCCGCTTCGCTCGCTCATCCTGGCGGTCGTCCTGGGGGGCGTCTGCGTCCCCGCGCTGTCGGCCCAGTTCATCGCGCCGCTGCCCCGCGCGAGCCAGCCCTGCCGAGAGGGAGACGAGCGGCAGGCGGCGCGCACGGTGGCCGACACCGCGGCGGCCCGGGCCCAGCGGGCCCGCGGGGACAAGGAGGCCGCGGCAAAGGTGGAAACGCTCTGCAAGAAGGTCTTCGAGCACGCCCTCAAAGGGCTCGGGCAGACCTGGGTATTCCCCCCCAAGTACGGGCGCCGCTACGCGCAGGAGCTGTACGCGCACGCGCAGGTGGGGCTCTTCTCCGACCTGGGGCTCAACCTGCGCAAAGATCAGCTGCTGGCCACGGCCGAGGTCGTGTCGGGGTTCATCGGGGCGAGCCCCGTCAACCTGAGCACCGCGTTCGTGAAGACCGAGGTGGACGAGAGCGAGGGGGGCGATCCGGCTGCCGGCGAGCCCACGGCCAGCCAGATCGCGGACACCCGCTCGCGCCTGGCCGCGCTCACGCGGAACGGCGGCAACGTGACCGTGCAATACGCGGTGCCGCTCTTCATCTCGTGGGGGCCCAACTGGCGCACGACCTTCGCGGCGGCCGGCGAGTTCGGGCTGCTCGGCGACGCCACCGACCCCGACACCGTCGAGCCGTCGTGGTCGGCGAGCCTCGACGCGGCCCTGGGCTTCACCATCCGGGACACGCGGGACTCGATCAAGGCGGCCATCCTGCTTCCCATCCGGCTGAGCCGCGTCGGCGCGCTCGACGGCATCGACGACGAGATGTTTCCCGGCGACGAGGCCTTCACGATGATCCAGCTCGGGTTCGGCCTCACCGACGCGTCCGAGAACCTGCGGGCGGCCGTGCTGTGGAACTACCCGTTCGACGACGAGATCCGGAAGCAGACGCCCGAGTTCATGATCAACTTCCAGGCCGTGCTGCCGAGCGGAGACGAGCAAGTCCCGACCGCGAACCAGCAGGGCGACACGAGCGCGGCTTCGTCCACCACCCCACCACCGCCTCCGCCGCCCCCCGGAAGCTGACCGCGGCGGGACCCGGGACCGCGCCGCCTGGCCGCACACCTGGTGGCGCGAGCCCGAGGCATCGCATCGTCCTCGCATGTCGGGAAGCGAGTCTTCACCCGAACGCGCGCTGCGCTGGATCCTGAGCGGTCGCGTCCAGGGCGTCGGGTTCCGCTACTTCACGCGCCAGGCCGCCGCGTCGCTGGGCGTGAGCGGCAGCGTGCGCAACCGGCCCGACGGGACCGTGGAGGTCGAGGTGTTCGGCCCCGTCGAGCGCGTGGAGGCGTTCCGGGCGCGCCTGCTGCGCGGGCCGCCCGCCGGGCGCGTCGAGCGTCTCCAGGAATCAGAGTTGCGCGAGGCCACCCCGCCCGCCGGCTTCGACGTTCGTTTCTGAGCGCGCCTGCCAGGCGCGGGGCGATAGCGGCCTTGAGCGCGGCTCGAGCTTCAGCGCGCGGTGAGCCCCGGAACGATCGTCGTGGTATGTTCCGGCCCATGAACGATGCCCGCCCCCGCCCCCGCGCATGAGCGAAGCCCGCCCGCCCACGCGCGCCACGAACCACCGCCCGCCCGGAGGCCCGACCGACACCAGCCCAGACCCGCACGACGTCCTGCGCGACGTGTTCGGCTACCACGCGTTCCGCCCCGGCCAGCTCGAGGTCATCGAGGCGGTGCTGGCCGGCCGCGACTGCATCGCGGTCATGCCGACCGGGGCCGGAAAGTCGCTCACCTTCCAGGTGCCCGCTCGCATCCTGCCGGGCACGGTGGTGGTCCTCTCGCCGCTCATCAGCCTCATGAAGGACCAGGTCGACGCGCTGCTCCAGCTGGGCTTCGCGGCCACCGCGATCAACTCGTCGCTCGACCCCGCCGAGCGCCGCGATCGCCTGGCGGGCCTCGCGCACGAGGCGTACGAGCTGGTGTATCTCGCCCCGGAGGCCCTCGGCGAGCACATGCGCCGTCGGCTCCGGGCCTGCCGGCCGTCTCTCCTGGTCGTCGACGAGGCGCATTGCATCTCGCAGTGGGGCCACGATTTCCGCCCCTCGTACCGCCGGCTGCGGGGGCTGCGCGAGGAGGTGGGGGACGTGCCGGTGCTGGCGCTCACGGCCACCGCGACGCGCCGGGTGGCCGCCGACATCCTGCGGCAGCTCGACATGCGGCAGCCCGCCGGCTACAAAGGATCGTTCTTCCGGCCCAATCTGTTCCTACGCTGCCGCAAGAAAGGAGAGGGCGACACCCGGCGAGAGATCCTCGCCCTGGTGCGCCGGCACGCCGGCGAGAGCGGCATCGTCTACTGCCTCTCCCGCAGGTCCGTCGAGCAGACGGCCGAGTTCCTGCGCCGCGAGGGCGTCCGGGCGCTCCCCTATCACGCCGGTCTCGCCGACGAGGAGCGGGCCGCGCATCAGGACGCGTTCGCGCGCGACGAAGTGGACGTCGTCGTGGCGACCATCGCCTTCGGCATGGGGATCGACAAGTCGAACGTGCGCTTCGTCGTGCACCGCGACATGCCGGCCGACATCGAGTCTTGGTACCAGGAGATCGGACGGGCCGGCCGTGACGGCCTGCCGAGCGAGTGCACGCTCTTCTACTCCTGGGCCGACGTGAAGGTGAGGGAGCGCTTCCTGGACGAGATCGACGACCTCGCCCTGCGCCGCATCAAGCGCCGCGCGGCGGTCGACCTGTTCCGACTCGCCGACGGGACGGCCTGTCGCCACCAGGCCCTGCTCGCCCATTTCGGCGAGCCCATCGACGCGTGCGGCGCTTCGTGCGATGTGTGCACCGGCGT
>JBFIOX010000250.1:0-4081 GCA_041610455.1 Gemmatimonadota bacterium | reverse complement strand
GGACGCGCTCGTCCTCGTACGCGGGCCCGGGATCGAGGTCGGTCGCCTCGATGCGCCAGCCGTCGGGCGTGGCCGGCTGCCGGCCGCTCAGTCGGTTCTCGATGTCGGCGCGCCAGGCTGCCGTGAGGTGCTCGCCCAGGTCGCGCGTCCCATCGGGGCCGAACACGCGCAGGGGCGCGGCCCGGCCCTCGACCCAGCCCGTGTGGACCAGATCGGGCAGGCCCACCGTGTGATCGCTGTGCAGGTGTGTGAGGAAGAGAATGTCGAGTTGGGCGATCTGTAGTCCTTCGAAGCCGTGTCGCAGGGCGGCCTCGGCGGCCCGTCGCACCACCCCGGGGCCCGCGTCGACGAGGTAGGCGCGCCCGTCCACCACGATCGCCGTGGCCGGGCCCGAGGCATCGGGATCGGGGTTCGGGGTGCCCGTCCCGAGCAGGACGACGTGCGTGCCCCGCGCGACGTCCCGCACGCGCGGGTCGAGGCCCTCTGCGGCCGGGGCCGCGCTGCCGGGCGCCGGGCCGCCGGCGCCATCGCAGCCCGCCCACGCGAGGGCGCCGGCCAGGAAGGCGGCCAGGTAAAGGGGCTTCGCGCGCGGCGCGTCGGTGTTCCTCGGCATCGATCGAAGATCGGCCTCGCGCCGGCGCCGCTCAAGCCGTGCGCGGCGGGCGCTTGACCCGAACGGGAGGCGGCGCCCTCTTTCGTCGATGGATGAGCCACGCCCGTCGGCCCGCTCCGGGCACCGCGCCGTGTACGCGTGCGCGGCCGCCTTCTACCTGTTCCTCTTCGTGGCGGTGATGTGGCCCATCTACCCGCGGTTCGCGGGGATCGAGCCGCGGGTGCTGTCGATGCCCTTCTCGCTCGCCTACGTGGTGGCGGCGCTCATCGCGTCGTTCCTCGTGCTGCTGGCGCTGTACGCGTGGGAGCGACGGGGATCGGATGGCGCCGTGCCGGGGGGCGAGGGCGCGCAGAGGCCGCGGTCGGGGGCCGGCTCCGCGCGTCCGCCCGCCGACGTCTGATGCCGGCCTGGGTCGTCGTCTTCCTGGTCACGATCGGGTACCTGGGGGCCTCGCTCGCCATCGGTCTCGCCTCCGGGCGGCGCGCCACCCGCAGCACCGAAGGCTACGTGGCGGGGGACCGGTCTTTGGGCTTCCTCGTCCTCTACTTCATCATGGGCGCGTCCATCTTCAGCGCCTTCGCCTTTCTGGGCGGGCCCGGGTGGGCGTACAGCCGAGGCGCGGCGGCCTTCTACATCCTGGCGTACGCCGCCGTGGGGCTGGTGCCGTGGTATTTCTTCGGGCCTCGAGTGGCGCGCCTGGGGCGCCGCTTCGGGTACGTCACGCAGGCCGAGCTGTTCGCGCACCGCTTCCAGAGCCGCGCGATCCCGGCCATCCTAGCCGTGCTCAGCCTGTTGGCGTTCCTCCCCTACCTGATGCTGCAGATGGAGGGGGCCGGGTACGTGTTCAACGTCGTCACCGAAGGGCGGATCCCGGAGTGGGCCGGGGCGGCGATCGCGTATGGCGTCGTGCTCGTCTACGTCTTCCGTAGCGGCGTCCTCGGCGTGGGCTGGACCAACACGTTCCAGGGCATGTTCATGATGGCGCTGGCCTGGGGATTGGGCCTGTACCTGCCGTACGAGCTGTACGGGGGGGTGGGGCCCATGTTCGACGCGATCGCCGAGGCCGCACCCGACATGCTGCGCGCTCCCGGGCTGGGACCGGACGGCACGCCCTGGACCTGGGGGGCCTTCTCCAGCGCGGTGGCCATCTCCGCCCTCGGGTTCAGCGTGTGGCCGCACTACTTCATGAAGATCTACACGGCGCGCGACATCTCCACGCTCAAGAAGACGGTGATCGCCTATCCGACGTTCGCGATCTTCCTCGTGCCGATCCTGTTCATCGGGTTCGCCGGGGTGGTGGCCTTCCCCGGGGTCGAGCCGGCGGACGCGATCCTACCCACCATCGTGACCTCGGCCCAGGTGGGACTGCCGCCCCTCATCGTCGGTCTGTTCTGCGCCGGGGCTCTGGCCGCCTCGATGTCGACGGGGGATGCCTTGCTGCACGCCTGCGGAGCGGTGGCGGTGAAGGATCTGTGGGGCAACGTCCGGCCCGGTCTGCCGGACGCCGCCGAGCGCCGCTGGATCCGCATCCTGGTGATCGCGTTCGGCGCGCTCGCATACCTGCTGGCGGTGGTGGCGCGCATCAGCCTCGTGGATCTCCTGCTGCTCAGCTACGGATTCGTCGCCCAGCTCTTCCCGCTCACCGTGGTCACCTTCCTGTGGGCGCGCGCGACGCGGGCGGGGGCCCTGTGGGGCCTCCTGGCGGGAGGCGGGGTCACCGTCGTCTTGAACTTGTTTCCGGAGCTCGCGTGGGGCGGTATCCACCCCGGTATCTACGGGGTGGCGGCAAACGTCGCCGCCATGATCATCGTTTCGTTGCTGACGCCTCGCATGGACATGGCGCACGTGCGTCAGTTCACGGAGCCGGATCTCGGGTCTTAGTCCCGGGGAGAGGAACGCATGAGCGATCGATGCCCGGCCGGGAACCGGACCCCGCGACGGCTGGTGCTGGCCCTCCTGGCCCCCGGCCTCGGACTGGCGTGCGGCGACGCCGAGCGGTCGTCCGAGGCGGCGGGAGACGCGCCGTCGCTCGCCCTGTCGGCGCCGGCCCACGCCCCCGACCTGTCCTTCGGGGCCCTTCTCGGCCTGCGCGAGGTCGCCCCGGGGACCGTGCTGCTGGCCGACGGGCTCGGCAGGGCGCTGATCCGGCTGCACGTGGCCACCGGCGCGGCCGACACGCTCGGCTCGGAGGGCAGCGGTCCGGGAGAGTACAGACAGCCGGGCGACGTCTTCGCCTTTCGTGGGGATTCTTCGCTGCTCGCGGATTTCGGCACCGGACGCCTCCTCGTGGTGGGACCCGACGGGACCCTGGGACGCGCCATCTCCATGGTGCAGGAAGGGGACGATGGCCAGCCTCTCCTCCTGTTGCCGCGCGCCGCCGACGCCCGGGGGCGGCTGTACGTGCAGCCGGTGTACCGGGGCAGCCTGGGCGAGGTCCGACCCGACTCGGCGCCGCTCCTCCGATGGGATCCCGACGCGGGTCGGGTCGACACGCTGGCCCGACTCCTGATCGAGGAGCGGCGGGAGTTCAGCGGGCGCCTGCCCGGGATGCGTCGCGGGGCCGTGGTCCCCGTGTGGGCGAGTCCCGTCGACGCCTGGACGCTCACCGCGGACGATCGCGTCGCCATCGCGCGGGCCGTTCCGTACCGCCTGGAGATCCTAGACGATGGGGCGCGCACCCGTGGCCCCGAGATCGCCGCGGACGCGCCCCGTCTCGAGGAGCCCGACATGCTGGCCTGGATGATCCGCGAGGAGAGAACGGCCGTCCACGTGGGCGCGCACGATCATGCGGGCGTAAACGGCCTCAGCATCGAGTTGCCCGGGCCCGGGGGTCACGGCGAGCGAGATCCCGCCATGGTCGAGTGGGCGGAGCGGCTTCCGCCCTTCTATCCGCGGGGTGCGTCCGCCGCTCCCGACGGGACCGTCTGGGTCGAGCGGACCTCGAAGGTGGGGGAGCCCCTGCACTTCGACGTCTTCGATCGAGACGGCCGCCGGACCGCCCAGGTACGGGGGCCGACCGGACGACGAGTGGCGGGGTTCGGGCACGCCCTCCTCTATCTCGTGCGCACCGACGCGTTGGACCGCGAGTACATCGAGGCCTACCCCTACCCCATCGGCCTCGGCGGCTGAGCGGCGCGGCAGCACGTCGCTCCCCGGCGCGCGGGACCGCATCCCTCCCTCGGCGGCCGGACGCTCAGGCCCGCTCGACGAAGCGCCGCGGCCATTCCCGGGCCAGTGCCGCGTTCGCCGCGAGGGCCACCCGCAGATCATCGATGGGGATGTGCTCGCGCACCGTGTGAGCGAGCCGGTCGTCCCCTGGGCCGAAGCCCACCACCGTGAGACCTGCCTCCGCGAAGTGTCCCCCGTCGGTCGCGAAGTGCCACACGTCGACGGGCGGCTCGGCCCCGAGCACGGGGCGGAGGACCTCGGCCGCCGTGCGCAGCGCGGGGTGGTCCAGGGGGAGGGCGT
>JBFIOX010000249.1:0-4085 GCA_041610455.1 Gemmatimonadota bacterium | reverse complement strand
GGCGAGGGTCTCGAGCTGCTCGCGAATCGAGGCGCTCATTCCCTCGGCATCCGCCTGGGCCCGGAACAGCTCGTCGGTGATCTTGAGGGCCGCCAGAATGGCGGCCCGGTGGGGCTCCTTGATGTGGCCGCCGACGTGCGCGTCCTGGATGGCGTCGTCCACGTACTTGGCGCAGCGGCGCGTGTACTCCTCGCCCAGCTCGGTGCGGATCTGGTACTCTTCGCCGAAGATCGTGACGCGCACGGGCGGTCGCTCCCCGTTGCGGCTCATACCTCGTCCTCGACCACCGCGAGCCGACTGCGGAGCCGCTCCGCTTTGGCGCGCGCCTGGGCCAGCGTCTCGCGCAGCGCGCGGTTCTCGGCGTCGAGCCGTGCCATCCGGGCCTCCGGGTCCTCACCCGCCGCCGGCGGCGCTTTGGCGCCCTTGCGCGCCCGCTTCGGGGCGGCGTCCGCCCGACCCGCGCCCCCGCTCCCGGGCTCCGCGGCGATCCGGTCCACCGCGGCCGAGAGCCTCGCCAGCGCCCGACCGATCTCCCGCTCGCGCACAGGACCTTGTGATTCAGCCATCGAATCGTTCCTCCGGCGCCGCCCCGCCCCCTCCGTCACGCCCAACCGCGCTGCGTGAGCCTATCGCGGCGCGCCTCCAAGCGAAACGCCCCCCGGCTCCCCCGGGCGGCACGGTCTTTCTCAGGGAGCGTTCGCCTTGGCTACCTCCGCCAGCTCGCTGAACGCGGCCGGATCGCGCACGGCCAGATCGGCCAACATCTTCCGGTTCAGCTCCACGCCCGCGCCGCGCAGCCCGCTCACGAAGCGCGAATAGGAGAGACCGTTCTGACGCGCCGCCGCGTTGATCCGGGCGATCCACAGACGTCGGAAGTCGCGCTTCCGCCTGCGGCGGTCGCGATACGCGTACGCCCAGCCCCGCTCGACCGAGTTCTTGGCGGTGCGGTACAGCTTGGACCGTCCACCGAACTGGCCCCGAGCTTCCTTGAGGACCTTCTTCTTACGTCGATTCCTCGCGACGCTGCTCGTCACGCGCGGCATGGCCGCACCTCCTGCATCTAGAATTCTCCGGCCGGTATCCAGAATCCGGGATCCGACCGATCGGCTTCCCTCCCGCCTGCCGGAACGGCGTTATTCGCCGAGCAGCCGCTTCACGCGTCGCAGGTCCGCCTTGGAGACCAGCGTCCCGCTTCGCAGCCGCCGCTTCCGCTTCGAACTCTTCTTGGTGAGGATATGACTGTGATAGGCCCGCCGACGGCGGAACTTGCCGCTCCCGGTCTTCCGGAAGCGCTTCGCCGCCGAGCGGTTGGTCTTCATCTTAGGCATCGTCTCGATGCTCCCTTCCGTGTTTCTTCACCTGTCCGTCGCGTCGGGGGGTCCGGCCCGCCGGCCGACGCCGCCCCATCCGGCCGCCGGTCTCGCCGCGAGGCCACGGGTGGGACGGGTCCGCAGCCGCGTCAGTGCGTGCGCATCGGCGCCAGCAACACCGTCATCGTTCTACCCTCGTGCGCGATGTCCGACTCGACTACCCCTACGTCCTCGAGGGCCTCTTTCACTTGCTCCAGAAGCCGCACGCCGAGCTCCGGGTGGGTGATCTCCCGACCCCGGAACATGAGCGTGAACTTCACCTTGTCCCCTTCCTCCAAGAACCTCCGCGCGTGGCGGAGTTTGAACTCGATGTCGTGAGCCTCGATCTTGGGGCGAAGCTTGACCTCCTTCACGTGGATCACGTGCTGCTTCTTCTTCGCCTCCCTCGCCTTGCGCGCCTGCTCGTACTTGTACTTGCCGAAGTCCATCAGGCGGCAGACCGGAGGTCGCGCGTTGGGCGCGACCTCGACCAAGTCCAAGCCCCGATCCCGGGCCATGGCGCGGGCTTCGTCGGTCGCGACGATCCCCAATTGGTCCCCGGCTTCGTCGATCAACCGGATGGGGCTGATGCGGATGCGATCGTTGACTCTGAGTTCTTCGTTCACTTCACCTCGTTGGGCACCCTCCTTCACGTCGGGCGCCGGTCTCCTCGGCAAGCGCCGCGTCGTCGTCTCGGAGTCGAGTCGACGCGGCCGGGCACACCGCCCAAAAACAAACGCCCGGTCGGGCGTCTGCCGGCCGGGCGCACGACGCGGCACCTCGCACGGAAGCGCCGCATCACTCGACCCGGCAGCAGCGCGAATGCTCGCGCGCCATGGGGTGGGGGCTGGGCCCCGCTTGCCTTGTTTTTTGGCGCCGGGAAGGTGGTGCGTTGCCGGCGCGTTGTCAACGCAACGCCGGGGTGGCGGCCCGCGCGGATCGCCACGGACTAAGCGGTCAAGGCCTTGCTGTCGATCGTGGCGAGCAGGCGCTCGAGAAACGCGTCCACGGAGGTGACGACCTGCTTTTCGTCGGCTCCGCGGGCGCGCACCGCCACGGCGTCCGCCGCGGCCTCGCGCTCGCCCACCACCAGCAGGTAGGGGATCTTCTGCAGCTCGCCGTCCCGGATCCGGTATCCCAGCGTGTCGGACCGGGCGTCGAGCTCGACCCGCGCCCCCGCCGCGGCGAGTCGAGCGCGGACCGCCTCGGCAGCCTCCCGCTGCGCATCGGTAATGGGCAGCACGCGCGCCTGCACGGGGGCCAGCCAGGGCGGAAAGGCGCCGGCGAAGTGCTCGATGAGCACGCCCGTGAAGCGCTCGAGCGTGCCGAAGATCGCGCGGTGGATCAGCACGGGCCGATGAGGCTGGTTGTCGGGCCCGATGTATTCCAGCTCGAAGCGCTCGGGCAGGTTGAAGTCGAGCTGAATGGTCGCACCCTGCCATTCGCGGCCGATCGCGTCGAAGTACTTGATGTCGATCTTGGGCCCGTAGAACGCGCCTCCGCCCTCGTCGAGGCCGTACTCCACGCCGGCGCGCGCCAGCGCTTCGCGCAACGCGTTCTCGGCCCGGTCCCACACCGCGTCGTCCCCGATCCGCTTGTCGCCCTCCGGGCGCGTGGAAAGGTCGAAACGGTACGTGAGTCCGAGGGTATCCATCACCTCCGCCACCAGATCCAGGCAGGTGAAGATCTCCCCCTCGACCTGGTCGGGCGTGCAGAAGAGGTGCCCGTCGTCCATGGTCAGCATGCGCACGCGCAGCAACCCGTGCAGGGTGCCGGAGCGCTCGTAGCGATAGACGTTGGCGATCTCGGAGAGGCGCAGGGGCAGGTCGCGGTAACTGCGCGGTCGGGCCGCGTAGATCCGCGTGTGCCCGGGGCAGTTCATCGGCTTGACGCGGAACACCTCCTCCTCGCCCTCCCCCTGCATGGGCGGGTACATGTTCTCCGCGTAATTGGGGAGGTGCCCCGAGCGCCGGAAGAGCGCCTCGCTCGAGACGTGCGGGGTGAACACGAACTCGTAGCCCCGCGCCATGAGCAGGTCCTCGATCCAGCGCCTCAGCTCGAGCTGGAGGCGCGCCCCCTTGGGGTGCCAGCAGACCAGGCCGGGGCCGATGTCCTCCTGTATGGAGAAGAGGTCCAGCTCCTGGCCCAGCTTGCGGTGGTCCCGCTTGCGCGCCTCCTCGAGACGCGTGAGGTACGCCTCCAGCGCCTTCCCGGAGTAGAAAGCGGTCCCGTAGATGCGCTGCAGCATCTGGCGCCGCTCGTCCCCACGCCAGTACGCGCCGGCGGCGCTCAGGAGCTTGAAGTGCTCGATTCGGCCGGTCGCGGGCAGGTGCGGCCCCCGGCACAGGTCGAGGAAGGGGCCGTTGCGGTACACCGAGATCGTCTCGCCCTCTGGGATCTCGGCCAGCCGCTCGCGCTTGAGCGGGTCGTCGGCGAACAGGGCCTCGGCCTCGGCCCGGTCGACCTCGCGCCGCTCGAAGGGGTCGTCCGCCGCCGCGACCTCGCGCATCTCGGCCTCGATCCGCTCCAGGTCGTCCGGCGTGAACGGGGCCGGCACCTGGAAATCGTAGTAGAAGCCGTCATCGATCGGCGGACCGAACCCGATGCCCGCCTCCGGATGGAGGGCCCGGACCGCCGTGGCGAGAGCGTGCGCCGCGGAGTGACGGAGCACCCAAAGCGCGTCGGGATCGTCGTCGTCGCGCGTGACGATGGCCACCGCGCTTCCATCGGTCAGCG
>JBFIOX010000248.1:0-4089 GCA_041610455.1 Gemmatimonadota bacterium | reverse complement strand
CTCGTGGCCCGGCACGTCGACCACGCCGATCTCGAGCTCGGGTGCCAGGGCGAGCCGGGCGAATCCGATGTCGATCGTCAGCCCGCGCTCGCGCTCCTCGCGCCAGCGATCGGTCTCGACGCCGGTCAGCGCCTTGACCAAAGCCGTCTTCCCGTGATCGACATGACCACCGGTACCGATCACGATGCCGCGACGCTCGCTCATCGACTCCTCACCCCGGCAGGCCTCACGAGAGCTCCCGCAGGAAGGGCAGCGACCTCAGGTTGGCACCTTCGGCCAGATGATAGCGAATGAAGTCGGCCAGCCACCTTCCCTGTCGGCCCGCGGAAGAAGCCGCGGGCGTGCCGTCGACCAGCCGACGCAGATCGGCGAGCTCGGCCGCGTCCAGGCCGGGCCCCGTGGGCGCGCAGCGCCCGCAGCGGAGCCCCCCGGAGGCGAAGTCGAAGCGCGCGCCCCCGCGGCCGATGGGACGGCCACAGGCCACGCAATCGTCGAGCTCGGGCCTGAAGCCCAGCCGCTCGACCAGCGCCCACACGTGCTCCAGCCCGCCCCGCTGCCGGCCTGCGCGCGCCAGCGAGGCGAGACCCTCCAGCCCATCGGTCAGCGTGCGGTACAGCGCATCGTCCCGATGCTCGGGAGCGAGGCGCATCACGAGCTCGCACAGGACCGAGGCGATCGTGAACAGCTCCAGCGACCGTCCCAGCTCGCGCCGCTCCCGCACCAATTCGAATCCCGAGAGGGTGTGCAGCTCGCGGCCCTCTTTGAGCCAGAGCGTGGCATCGCCCTCCACGAAGGGCTCGATGAGGCCACCGAATCGGCTCTTGGGTCGCAGCGCCCCCCGCGCCACCGCCGAGCAAGGGCCCAGCTCGATGGTCATGAGCCTCAGGATCTTGCTCGTGTCGCTGTACCGGTAGGTCTGGAGGATAATCGCCCGCGTCGTCGCGAGACCCACGCTGCTCCGCCCCGCCTCCTCTACCGGATGACGCCGATGTCGGTTGCCCCCGCCCCGATCGGGGCGTCGTCGATGTACCCTCCCTCGACGTCCAGCAGGACGATCCGGCCTTGGGCGCTCTGCTCGAAGGTCAGGCAGAGCATCTGCCCCGACAGCCTCGCGCTCACCACGCGGCAGCTGAGGTTCGAGCCATCGGAATCCTTCGGCTGGATCGGGTTGCTGGGGCCCCGCTCGAAGTTCCGGGTGGAGAAGTTGAAGGTGAGCACATCCGTATCCAGGGTGCCCGCGCCCTTGCTGCGCACGATGTACACGAGTCCGTTGCGGCCGGCCTCCATGGCCAATCCGTTGCCGCCCAGAGCGAAGATGTCGCGGATACCGCGGTCGGTGACGTTGATCGACGCGAGCGCGCCGTCCCCCTCGGGGAGGAAGGTGTTCTGGTCCAGACCCCCGCCGGCGAGGAAGATCAGATTCGACTGAAAGATGAGCGCTTCGGTGCCGCCCACGGCGCCGTTCATCACGACCTCGTCGAAGAACTCGCCGGTGATGAAGCTGTGCAGGGCCAGCCGCGGAGGACCCAGCGGCTCCCAGGTTCCTCCCGCGTCGTCCAGGTTCGCGTCGACGGTCAGCACGAACGCGCCGAACGGCAACGCGCGCTCCACGAACTCGCCCACGTCGCTGGCCAACAGCTGGGCGGTGGCCTGCCCCGGGAACGCGATGTATACCGAGTTCCTCGCGCGCGCCGGTACAAGCGCCCCCACGGTTCCCGCCGCGTCCGTCACAAGGGTGGGCTTGCCCGCGTCGGCCAGCGAAGCGGTGGCGCCCGGAAAGCTGGTCACGATCTGCTCCCCGGTCGACAGCGCGCCGAAGATGATCTGGCTGCCCCCGAACGAGCTCGTGGTGGTCACGAACAGGTCCTGGATGAAGTCGAAGGCCACCCCGTCGAAGTTGGCGGGCAGGTTGATCGTCGGTCCGATCAGCGTGAGCGTCTGGTTTGAGATCCCGAACTTCTGGATGGTCTTCGACAGCGAGTTGAGGACGATGACATCCACCGCCTGAGACCCGCCGTTCCCGTTGGGACCGGTCGAGGAGTTGCACGCCACCGATGCGAGGGGGATCACCGCGACGCACGCCCACTTCCGTATCTTCATCTCAGCCTCTCCTGTCTTTGGAAATCTGGTCTTTCGTGCGCCGCCGCGCCCGCCGCGTCGTCACGGTCATCGCCGGTCGTCGGGAGGCGCTCCAAGCTCCCGAGGCCCGATCCGCCGGGCAAGCTCGGGTTACGGCCGGGACGCAAGGAGATCCCGATCTCGAGCGCGCGCCCGGGTTCGGGAAACAACTCCACCCGCTCGTACCGCGCATCCAGCGCGTTCGTGATGCCCACCCGGATCTCGCCGCGGAGTTTCTCCCCCAAGGTGAACGTCTGGCGCCCCCGAAAGCTCAACACGGCGTACGGGGGAAGCTCGTGGGGACCGAACACGCTGGTCCGTCGGGACCCCACCCATTCCAGCTCGGCGCGCACCGTCCGGGACGCGCCCTCGCGGCCCAACCCGAGCGCCAGGGCGCGAGACGGCTGGTAGGGCTGCGGCGACCATGCGCCGTTGGCGAACACGACCCGGCTGCGTTGGAGCGTCGCCGCGGCGTCCGCCACCCAGCCGGTCGCGGACCGCCAGCCCGCCTCGATCTCGACCCCGGCCGCCGCCAGCGCCTGCGCGTTCGTCGGCGCCCAGACCGCTAGGATGCTGGGGAGCCAGATGATGGGATCGCGCGTGCTCCGGTAGAACGTGGCCCCACGGAGGAGGAGCGCGTCCCTGGCCCACTCCAGGCCCACCTCGGCATCCAGGCGCACGCGCTCGGGCCGCAGGTCGGTGCGGGGCCGTGTTCCCGATCCGGGGCCGAAGAACAGATCCGCGAACGTCGGCAGTCTCCGGGCCCTCGAGGCCCGCGCGAAGACGCCCCACCCCGGGGCCGCCTCCCATCGGACCCCGAGCGACGGCGAGACGGCCACGCCCTCTCGCGCCCCCTCCACGCCCACCGCGGGCCTCACGACCACCCCCGACGCCGGCTCGAACGCGCGCGCGGCGCGGATCCCACCCACCCACCGGGTCTGCGGGTGCAACATGCCATGACCGCCGACCCGGGCCCACGAGGCCTCCCACGACGCCTCCGCGCCCCCCGGCAGGGGTGTCGCGCCCTCGGCGAGGAGCTGATCGGCCCGCAGCCGTTCCTCGCGTCGGAGCCGCGGGTCGCGAAACACGCTGTGCCGTCCCGACCACGACAGGCCCACCCTGCGTCCGCCGGGAGGGTCCCAGCTCACGCCGATCGCGTGTCGTCGGTCGCTCCAGCGGGCCTCGTCCCACACGTGCACGCCCATGCGTCCGGGCACCCCGCGCTCGACACCATCCGTGCGCGCCACCACGCGAAGCGGCCACGCCGAGAGGCTCCCGGTGGCCAGCGCGTGCCACGCGCTGCGGTCGGCATTGACCCGTCGCTCCCTTGGGGTGCCGGGCAGGACCCGATTGGCGAAAGCGAAATCGTTGCGCGCTCGCTCGAGGTGCGCGAAGAGCCCCACCTCTCCCGCCGGGCCCGTCCAGCCGGCTTCCACGTCGCTGGCCAGAAGACCGAACGAGCCGGCGGTGGCGCCGACGGCGATGCCGGGCCGAGGCGTCCGGCTGGACAGGTGGACGGCTCCCGCGCTCGCTCCGCCGCCCGCCGTCGCGCCCGCCCCGAGCGTCACGCTCGCCTTCGCCACCGAGGCGGGGGGTATGAGCGAGAGGTCCGCCGCGCCCGTGAGCGGGTCGGAGAGGGGCACGCCATCGAGGGTCACGCGTACGTCCTCCGGCCGGCTCCCTCGAAGGGCCACCACCTCCGGTCCACCGGGCCCGCGGCCCCAGGCGCTCACGCCGGGGAGCCGCGCGAGCCGCTGGGCCACGGAGCCCCCGACCTCCGCCACGTCGAGCTCGTACCGCGTGTAGTCCGCCGGCGATGGGCGCACGGCCACGTGAAGCTCGGGGAGCGGCACGGGTGCCGGCGTCAGGTGCACCACGAGGGAGTCGCCGGCCTGTACCGGCCCCCAGACGAGCGACGCCGCCGCGTAGCCCGCCGCGGTCACTTCGACGCGGTGGAGCTGCGCGGCATCG
>JBFIOX010000247.1:0-4113 GCA_041610455.1 Gemmatimonadota bacterium | reverse complement strand
TTCTACGCCTCGACCCAGCCCGAGACGGAGAACATGAACCGGGTCATGTACCGCGAGTGGTACCCGCAGATCGTCTACAACCACCACCAGACGGGACCCTCGGGAACGGTGTTGTTCGCGCCCCCGTTCCGCGACCCGTTCAATTACAACATCGATCCCATGGTCATCACCGGGATCGACCTGGTGGGATCGGCCATGCACGCGCGCTTCACGGCCGAGGGCAAGCCGGGGACGACGCGGCGGCGGGGGGCCAACTACTCGACGTGGTGGAACGGGGGCCTCCGCACCACGCCCTACTTCCACAACATGATCGGCCTCCTCACCGAGACCATCGGCCATCCCACGCCGATCCGCATCCCGATGGTGGTGGAGCGCATCGTGCCCAACGACAACCTGCCGGCCCCCATCGAGCCCCAGGAGTGGCACTTCAGGCAGTCGGTCGACTACTCGGTGACGGCCAACAAGGCGGTGCTCGATCTCGCATCGCGCTTTCGTGAGACGTTCCTGTACCGCATCTGGCGTATGGGGATGAACTCGATCGAGCGCGGCAATCGCGATCACTGGACGATCCACCCGAAACGAGTGGACCGGCTGCGCGAGGAGATGGGCGCCGGGCGGGGCGAGTCGGACTTCGCGCAGAACGTGGGCGGATTCGGAGGCACGCAGGGCACGCGCGAGGATTACGTGAAGATGCTCGATCCGGCCACGCGCGATCCCCGGGGCTACATCCTGCCCTCGGACCAGCCCGACTTCCCCACCGCCACCAAGTTCGTGAACGCGCTGCTCGAGAACGGCGTGGCGGTGCACCGCGCCACGCGCGAGTTCGAGGTCGGGGGCAAGACCTACCCGGCCGGCTCCTACGTGGTCAAGACGGCGCAGGCGTTCCGACCGCACGTGCTGGACATGTTCGAGCCCCAGGACCACCCCAACGACTTCCGGTATCCCGGCGCGCCGCCTACGCCTCCGTACGACAACGCGGGCTGGACGCTGGCCATGCAGATGGGGATCGCCTACGACCGGATCCTCGAGGGCTTCGACGGCCCCTTCGAGCCGATTCTCGAGTGGAACGCCGCCCCGCCCCCGGGACGGGTGACCTCGGCGGACGGCGCGGCCGGGTTCCTGTTCAGCCACCAGGCGAACGACGCCTTCCGGGCCGTCAACCGGCTGCAGGCGACGGGTCACGAGGTGTATTGGCTGACCGCGCCCGTGACGTCGGGCGGGACGAGCCACGAGGCCGGCACCTTCTACGTGAAGGCCCGTCGGGGCACGCCGGCCCAGCTCGAGCGCATGGCGGGCGAGTTGGGTGTGAGCTTCCGGGGCACCGACGCCCACCCGCGCGCCGAGGCGCTGCGCTTGCGGAGTCCCCGCATCGCGCTGGTGGACGAGTACGGGGGCTCCATGCCTTCGGGCTGGATCCGCTGGATACTGGAGCAGTTCGAGTACGCGGACGCCGAAGTCGTCTATCCGGGACGGCTCGACGCGGGCGACCTGGCGGCCGACTACGACGTGATCATCCTGCCCGATGGGGCGATCGGGAGGCAGTTCGCGCGCTTCGCGGAAATGCCGGACTCGACGGTCGAGCGGCTCATGCGCGAGTTCGGCTTCGGGGCGCCCGATCCCGAGACCATTCCGGCCGAGTACCGGAACCGGCTGGGCAGCATCACGCCGCAACGCGCGGTGCCGCGGCTGCGGGAATACCTCGAGCGCGGGGGGACCGTCGTCGCCATCGGCAGCTCGACCGACCTGGCCCGACACCTGGAGATCCCGCTGGCCGACCACCTGGTCGAGGTGGGGGAGAACGGGGAGGCCGAGCCCCTGGGGCGCGAGAAGTACTACGTCCCCGGATCGATCCTGCGGGTGCGACTGGATAAGGGGACCCTCGTGACCGCGGGCATGCCCGCCGAGGTGGACGTGTCGTTCGACAACAGTCCCGTGTTCCGTTTCACCGACGCGAGCGCCGAGGACGGCGATGCGGATCCGCAGCTACGCCGACTCGCCTGGTTCGACAGCGCCTCGCCCCTGCGCAGCGGTTGGGCGTGGGGAGAGCACTACCTGGAGGGCGGCCTCGCAATGGCCGAGGCGCGCCTCGGGGAGGGAACGCTGTTCCTGTTCGGACCCTCGATCACCCGGCGCGCGCAGCCGCACGGCACCTTCAAGCTGCTCTTCAACGCGATCGCGCTTTCCAACGCCGAGAATCGGCGGCCCTGAGTCCTAGGCCGCTGGCCGGGCGCGCGGGGTCGAGCGCGCCCCGACCGCGGGGAGCGCCGTGAGACCGTCCGTCATCATCAGCACGTACGAGGCCCCGGCGCGGCTCGCGCTGGTGATCTCGGGGTTCGCGAGGCAGGCCCTTCGCGATTTCGAGCTCATCGTGGCCGACGACGGTTCCGGTCCCGAGACGGGAGCGCGCATCGCGGAGCTGCGCGAGCGGACCGGCCTCGAGATCGCGCACGTGTGGCAGGAGCACGAGGGCTTCGGCAAATGCCGCATCCTCAACCGGGCCATCCAGGCCGCGCGCTCCGACTACCTGGTGTTCACGGACGGCGACTGCATCCCGCGCCCCGACTTCCTGGCGACCCACGCTCGTCTGGCGGCGCCGGGAAAGTTCCTGTCCGGCGGACGCGTGTGCCTGTCGCGTGCGGTGAGCGACGCGCTCACGCACGGTGACGTGGAGGCCGGCCGCCCGTTCGATCCCGAGTGGCTGCGGTCCCGCCGGGCGGTGCCGCGCGCCCGCGACCGGCTCAAGCTGCTCCGCTCTCCCCGAGTCGCCGCGCTGCTCGATCGGCTCACGCCCACCCGCGCCACCTGGAACGGCCACAACGCCTCCGCCTGGAAAGCCGACCTCCTCGCCGTGAACGGATTCGACGAGCGGCTCGGGTACGGCGGGGAGGACCGCGAGCTCGGCGAGCGACTCCGCAACCGGGGGCTGGCGCCCGTACAGGTACGGCATCGCGCCGTGTGCGTGCACCTGGAGCACGATCGCGGATACGTCGATCCCGCCATCGTGGCGCGCAACCAGGAGATTCGCCGGGCGGTGCGCGGGACCCCCAAGCTGCTCACCCGCTTCGAGCGCTGGTCGTCCGGACCGGCGTGGACCGACCATGGCATCGTCCAGGAAGGCACGGGCGGGCCGGCGCCCCGCGATCCCGCGGCGTCGGCCAGCCCCCTCGAGCCCGGACGCCCCCCCGACTCGACCTGATCGGCTACAGGTACTGACTCACGCCGCGCTCGGCCCGCACCAAGTCGGAGCGCAGCCGCGCCTCGAAGCGTGCCCGGTTCTCCTCCACGCGCGACCGCTGCGCGTGCCACAGGTGGAGCACCGGCACGGAGAAGCGCCCGTCCTTCCGATAGACTCCGTGCCGGATCAGCCGCAGCACGAAATCGTTGTCCTCGGAGCCCCAGCCCTCGTAGGCCTCATCGAAGCCGTTGATCGCCAGGTAATCGTCCCGCCAGGTCGCGAGGTTGCAGGCCTTGGCCCCATCCCACGCGCGCGGGGAGGCCTTGCGGAGGGGACCGAGCGGCAGCCGCAGAAGCGGAGCGAAGCGATCGAGGTCGCCTCGCGCCCGATGCCGCAACCACCGCAGGGCGCCCCAGCGATGGATCGGGATCTCGTGCGCCAGGACCGCCTCGCTCAGCGAGCGCCCGAGCCGGATCCGGCTGCCGCGCACGAAGAAGCCCCGCTCCGCCAACCGGGCGTGACGCCGCACGAAATCCGGCCGCACCACGCAGTCCCCGTCGGTCTGCACGACGTACTCCGCCGCGGTGGCGGCGACCGCCCGGTTCCGAATCGCGGCCAACCGGTATCCCTCGTCCGGCTGCCACACGTGGCGCACCGTGACCGGGCTCCGCTCCGCGAAGCGCTCCACCACCTGGCGGGTCGGCGGGCCCGATCCGTCGTCGGCAACGAGGATCTCGAAGCGGGGGTAGTCCTGCGCGGCGAGGCCGTCGAGCACGGCCCGCAGCGCATCCGGCCGGTTGTAGGTGGACACGACCACGCCGACGGCGAGTGGCGCGTCGTCCACGCGGTCGCCGGCGCTCACGGTGCTCCGTCGTCGAAGAAGCGGTGCCAGGGGGTGTCCCTGAAGGCGCGCTCCAGCTCCTCGAGGGTCTCGATGG
>JBFIOX010000246.1:0-4134 GCA_041610455.1 Gemmatimonadota bacterium | reverse complement strand
CCGCGCGCTCGCATGCGCCGGCGCCTCCGAAGATGAGGAGGAGCAGCCCGGCCGCCTGGCCCCTACCCCTAGGCGTCATCCCCGCTGAACACCTTCCGGATGCCCTCGATCGCCTCCGAAGCGACCGCGGCGCCGCGCCGGAAGATCCCGGCCAGCTCACGCTCACCGGTATCGACCAGGGGAATGTCGAAGCTGAAATGCACGGCCACTCCGGCGGGCTTGACGTTCTCGCGCGGGTCGGCCCACCCGCCCTCCGGGTCCAGCGCACCCTCGATGTGGACCTCCACCGTATCCGACCCCGTCCCGACCTCCTGCGCCACCTTGGTGAGCCGCGCGGCGAGGGCTTCGTTCCGCGCCGGATTCGATTCGCGCACGTCCAGCCACAGGGCGGGGGGCGCCACGTCCACGTGCAGGAACCCGAGCATGACCTCGGCGTCGAGCTCCAGCGTCTCGCCGGTCCGGTCGGGATCGTCTTCGGAGGCCGCCAGGTACGTGGAGAGCCCTTCCACGCCGATGTTCACGAGACCGAGCGCCATCTCGTCGATCACCAGCTCGACCAGGGCCGACGGCGCGTGGAGGGTCTCGAGCGCTCCGGACTCGAGGATGTCGAGCTCGGACTGGTCGTACGCCAGGGCCCGGAAAAACCACGAGAGGGGCTCCTGGCGCCCCTCGAACAGGTCGCGCACCCCCAGGCCCTGACTGCGGAGCGCGCCCAGCAACAGTGCCGCGAGTTGGTGTCGGGTCAGGTCGGCCATATGGCGGGTCCGCTCACGGGTCTGCGCCGGGGACGTGTCAGAGAAACCTGCCGCCGCGTGAACGCGCGTCCGCGCGGAGCCGCATCAATAGGAGCCTCGGGGCGGGGCGACGCAATGAAAACCGGACCCTCGCGCGTTGCGCCACGACATGGGGGACGAGAGATTCGCGGCCGGACTGAACGGGCCCGTCGGATGCGCGGGGCCGATCCAGGAGAAGACCGATGCATCGAGCGAGTCTGACCGCGGAGGTGGGTGTTCGGTGGGAGTGAGGATCGCCGTCCCCAAAGAGGTCGCACCGGGCGAGACGCGGGTCGCGCTCACCCCGGACGCCATCAAGCGACTCCTCGGGGAGGGGCTCGCCGTGGCCGTCGAGGCCGGGGCGGGCTCGGCCGCCGGGTTCCCGGACGCGCAGTATCGCGAGGTGGGCGCCGAGGTGGTGGCCGATCGCCCCGCGCTCTTCGGCGCCGACGTGGTGCTCAAGGTGGCGCCCCCCATGGAGGTCGGGGGTGAGGCGCACGAGGCCGATCTGCTTCGCGAGGGCGCCGTGCTGGCGTGTTTTCTCCGCCCTCACGAGAACGAGGCCCTCCTGGATCGCTTGGGCCGCCGGGGTGTGACCGCACTCTCGCTCGAGCTGGTCCCGCGCATCACCCGGGCCCAGTCGATGGACGCCCTTTCCTCCCAGAGCAACCTGGCCGGTTACAAGGCGGCGATCCTCGGAGCGGAGGCCCTGGGCCGTATCTTCCCGCTCCTCATGACGGCGGCCGGCACCCTCTCGCCCGCCCGTGTGCTCGTCCTGGGCGCCGGCGTGGCCGGCCTCCAGGCCATCGCGACGGCGAAGCGGCTCGGGGCCGACACGTGGGGCTACGACATCCGATCGGCGGTCAAGGAGCAGGTGGAGAGCCTGGGGGCCAAGTTCGTCGACCTCGAGGAGGGGGCGCCGCCCGACGCGGAGACCGCGGGTGGGTACGCGAAGCAGCTCGAGGAGGAGGAGCAGGCGCGGAAGCGCGAGCTCCTGGCCCGGCACGTGGAGAAGGCCGACGTCGTGATCACGACGGCCCTGGTCCCGGGACGCCCCGCGCCCGTTCTGCTCACCGACGAGATGGTGGCGTCCATGAAGCCCGGCTCGGTGATCGTCGACCTGGCGGCGGAGGCGGGCGGCAACTGCTCCCTCAGCGAACCGGGCGAGACGGTAGTTCGACACGACGTCGTCATCCTGGCGCCGCTCAACCTGCCCGCCAGCGTCCCCTTCCACGCCAGCCAGCTGCTCGCGAGGAACCTCTCGGCGCTCGTGAAGCCGATGCTCTCCGATGGCGAGGTGTCAGTGAACCTGGACGACGACGTGATCGGAGCCTGCTGCGTGACCCACGCCGGGGCGGTCCGGTTTCCGACCGCGGCCGGCGCGCCGAGCTGATCGAGATCAACCCGCACACGAGGCGACGCGCATGACTGGAACGCTGCTGGTTGGGCTGTACGTCTTCGTGTTGGCGATGTTCGTCGGCTTCGAGATCATCACCAAGGTCCCCCCGACGCTGCACACGCCGCTCATGTCGGGATCGAACGCGATCTCCGGTATCTCGATCGTGGGAGCGCTGCTGGTGGTGGGGGCGGGGGCCTCCCCTCTCATGCGCTGGATCGGGCTCGCGGCGCTCGTCCTGGCCACAGTCAACGTGGTGGGCGGCTTCCTCGTGACCGACCGGATGCTGCAGATGTTCAAGAGCAAGGACGCGAGCTGAGCCATGGGTCTGTCTACGACCATCGCGCTCGCCTACCTGCTCTCCGCGGTCCTCTTCATCCTCGGGATCAAGCGGCTCAGCCACCCGGAGACCGCTCGGGGGGGCAACCGGCTGGCCGCGATCGGCATGCTCCTGGCCGTCGTCGCCACGCTGCTCGACCGCGAGATCCTCGAGTTCAGCTGGATCATCGTCGGACTGGCGGCGGGCGGGCTCGTGGGGCTCGTCATGGCCCGCACGGTCAAGATGACGGCGATGCCGCAGATGGTGGCGGTGTTCAACGGCTTCGGCGGCGCCGCCTCGGGCCTGGTGGCCATCGCCGAGTACCTCCGCATCACGGGCGGATCCCAGCCGCTCGAGGTCGACGCGGGGGTCTCGATCATGGCCGGGACGCTGATCGGGTCGGTGACCTTCTCGGGCAGCATGATCGCGTTCGGGAAGCTGCAGGGGCTGGTGACCGGGAACGCCGTGCGGAATCCGCTCCTCCGCCTCCTGGCCATCCTGCTCGCCGCCGGGGCTCTGGGTACGGCCGTCTATCTGGTGGGCCTGGAGGGCGATCTCCTCCTCTTCTGGGGCCTGGTCGCCGCGTCGTTGATCCTCGGGGTGTTGGTCGTGATCCCCATCGGCGGGGCCGACATGCCGGTCGTGGTCGCGCTTCTCAACTCCTATTCGGGGCTGGCCGCGTCGGCCGCCGGGTTCGTGCTCGAGAACAACGGCCTCATCATCTCGGGCGCGCTCGTCGGCGCATCCGGGCTCATCCTCACGAGCATCATGTGTCGCGCCATGAACCGCTCGCTGGCCAACGTCCTGTTCAGCGCTTTCGGGGCGGGCACGGCGGCGGCCTCGGGCACCGTTGACGGCGATCGCGTGGCGACGCCCATCGAGGCCGAGGATTCGGCCATGGTGCTGGGGTACGCCTCGCGCGTGGTGTTCGTGCCGGGCTACGGGCTCGCGGTGGCGCAGGCGCAGCACAAGATCCGCGAGCTCGCCGATCTACTCACCGAGCGCGGGGTCAAGGTGCGGTATTGCGTGCACCCGGTGGCCGGGCGCATGCCGGGCCACATGAACGTCCTCCTCGCCGAGGCCAACGTCCCGTACGAGCAGTTGTGCGAGCCCGAAGACGTGAACCCCGACATGGAGAACATCGACGTCGCCGTGGTGGTGGGAGCCCACGACGTGGTGAACCCGCTGGCGCGGGACGATCCGGGAAGCCCCATCGCCGGCATGCCGATCATCGAGGTCGACCGCGCCAAGACATCGATCGTCATCAAGCGGTCGCTCTCGCCGGGGTACGCAGGCATCGACAACCCGCTCTTCTACAAGCCGAACAACCGCATGTTCTTCGGCGATGCCGCCGACGCGCTCGGACGCATCGTGGAAGAGGTGAAGCAACTCTAGCCGCGTTGCTCCGAGCGCACGGCGCGGGGTACCTTCCGGCTCCCGAAGGACCGCGGCCGGAGCCCTCTCCGGGACTCCGAGGGGCCGCGGTCCCGGCAGCCTAACGCCACAGGAGTACAGCTCCATGCCTCGATCCCGCGGTTCTCTCACCGGTGTTCGCTCGATCCCGCGCGCCGCCGCGCTCGTCGCGCTCGGCCTCGCGTGCGCCGCCATCGTCCCGGACCTCCGGGCCCAGGCGACGCAGGTCCAGT
>JBFIOX010000245.1:0-4177 GCA_041610455.1 Gemmatimonadota bacterium | reverse complement strand
CTGGCGCTGCCACGCGTCCTCGTAATCGGAGACCGAGCGATCCCAGCCGTACCGCTGGACGCGCCTCTGAAGCTTGGCGTCCATCTCAGACCGGTGGCGCGATGCGGACCTCGCGCCGCACGTCGAGCGGGTCGCTGAAGACATGCACGTACGGGCTCAGAGCGTCGGCCTCGTCGAGCACCCGCAGGATCTCCTCGTCGGGAGCGTCGCTCTCGACGGTCACCACGTAGCGGACCTGGGTGTAGGCCGGGGTCACGTCCGCGACGCCGAGCTCGCCGCGGGCGTCGTAGTCGGCCTGGATCTCGATCTCCAGGCTCCGGATGGGGACGCCGCGGGCCGCGGCGCCGCGCATATAGCCGATCGCCAGGCAGGACCCGAGCGCGGCCCGTCCCAGCACGCCCGGGTTCGGCCCGCGGTCGTTGCCTCCCCACTTCTCCGGCGAGTCGGCGACGAGCTTCCAGGCGCCGTCCTCGATCTCGCAAGTGAGACCGTCGGTCGCGCGCACGCGCGTGACCGCGGTCCCCTGCCCGACCGCGGGCCGCAGGGTGACCGCCCTGGCGTTCCGCTCGAACGCCCGCTTGATCTTCGCGGCGCTCCCGGAAGCGGGGCCGTCGTTCGCCGCGCTTTCCGAAGCGGGGCCGTCGGCCGCCGCGTCCCCCATCCGGCTCACCCGCTCAGGAGCCGCCGGCGACCAGCTTCGCGCCGGCCGGCCAGTCGGGGAACGCCTTGAGCACCTCGACCGTCAGGTCCCACTCGTCGAAGCCGTGGCGGCCCGGCAGCCAGTCGAGGCCCCTCCGCACGATCACGAGATCGTGGGAGGGAACGACGATCGTGTACTGGCCGCGGTTCCCCGCGGTCGTGTACGCGTCCTGCGGGACGTCGGTCCGGTCATCGGGCGGCAGCCACCACTGTCCCCCGTAGTAGTTGCCCGTGCCCGCGGTCGAAGGGGCGGGGGTCCGCACGAACTCGATCCACTCGGACGGGAGGATGCGCTCGCCGTTCCACACGCCGTCGTTCAGATATAGCATTCCGAGCCGCGCCAGGTCGCGCGCGTTCGTGTAGACCTGGCTGCTCAGGACGAAGTCGCCGAAGCGGTCGACGCCCGGCAGCGTGCTTCGCATCCCGATCTTGTCGAACAGCTCGCGGCGTGGGAACGCGAGATACGCCCCCTCGTCGCCGAGGGCCGTCTTGAGCGCGAGCACGCCGAGCAGCGTGTCGTAGTTCTCGTAGTCCCACACGGTGCCCGGCTCCGCCACCACCCCGCGATCGACGGCACCCAGCGCCGAGCTGGCCCCGGCGAAGTAGCTGAGGCACGAACCGATGACGCGGCATAGCTCGTTGTCGACCGGGTAGAGGCCGCTCGACATGTTCAGGACGTGCCGGAGCGTGATCCGCCGGCGCGGGTCCGCCGCCCCCGCGTCGAACCCCTCCGGCACGTACCGCTTCTTCGGCGCCCACTCGTCCCACGGCAGCGGATCATCGAGCGCCAGGAGGCCCTTGCCCACCGCGATCCCGATCAGCGTGCTCGCGATGCTCTTGGCGGTCGACCAGGTGCGCGTGCGAGTCCGATAATCCACCCCGGGGGCGTAGCGCTCGAGGAGGATGTCGCCTTTGTGAACCACGAGCAGGCTGAGCGTGATCTGCGAGGGATGCCCGTGCGTCTCGCGGTCGAACGCCCAGTCGGCCGCGGCCTGGAGGGCGAAGCGGTCCACGTACTCGGGGAGGCGCTTGCTCACGATGACGTCGCCTTCCGGCCATTCCATCGCGCCCGGACTCGCCGGCTCAATCACGAGCTCAGGTAGCTCATCCACCTGGGCGAGCGTCTGCTCGGGGCCCATCACGATGCACCCGAGCCCCTCGCGGTAGACCGCGCGCATGACGGGCATGTGGCCGCCGCCGGGACCACCCTCGTGCCGCATGCCCTCCCCGCCCATCTCGTGGCTCATGACGCCGACGGAGACGGCGCGGAGCTCCTTGTCGATCGCGACCTGCTCCATGGGGAGCACCGGCATCTCGTTCAGCCGCAGCTCCTGGTCGTAGATCTGCTCGACCGTCCGGTCCGAGACGAAGAGCCCGTTGCACAGCATGAGGGCCTGCGTGCCCCGCTGGACGATCATGCCGGCGTGGCGATGGTAGGTCTCCGACCCGACCTGGGCCGCGAGCGCCGCCGGGACCAGCAGTCCGGCCGCCAGAATCGGAACAGCGGGGAAAGCGGCGATCGAGGCGCGTGTGAGCCGCCGGTTCATCGTAGGCGTCCTCCCATGCGGTGGAACCCTGGAAACTGCTGCGACACCGTTGCTGGATCATGGGCACGCGGCGCGACCCGGCGCCAGGCCCCGCTTCTCGGGCCTCGGGGTGCAGAGCGCCGGGGCACCGCGACGATCAGCGAGCTCCCGGGCCGTCTGGCCGGGACGCTCGAGCGTCGCCCGACTCGAACAGGAACGCCCCATACCCCACCACACGGTCGCGACCGCCCGCCGTGTCCGCCGAGTTGCGGAGGTCGGCCGTCCGCACCGTGAGCCCGCGCGACGCGGCCACCCGCAGGAGCCCGTTGATCGCGCCCCAGCCGCAGGCCTCCGACGGACCGATCTCGTCGAACCGTGCCGCCTCGATACGGCTCGCCGTGACGGCGTCGATCCGGCGCGCGAGCGCGTACTCCAGGTAGTGGCTGAGATCGGAGCTCACGATCGTGACCGTCTTCCCGCCATCCCACAGCGTCTCGAGCACGCCCGCGACCAGGCTCGAGGGGGCGTGTCCCACCAGGATCGGGACGACCCGGGCCCCGTCGAGCACCCGCTGGATAAAGGGGAGGTGGACCTCGAGCGCATGCTCGCCGCGATGCGCGTCCGGCCGCGACTCGACGCCCGCCATCCTTTCGATCCGCGCAACGAGGTCGCGGTCTACGGCGACGGTGCCGAGGGGCGTCTCGAACCCCTCCGCCGGCGAGGTCGCGAGCCCGCGGAAGGGCACCCGGTGCGCGGGGCCGATCAGCACCACGGTCTCGCGCGCGCCCGCGCGGGCCGCCACGTGCCGGTAGGCCGTCGCGGCGACCGGCCCCGAGTAGACGAAACCGGCGTGCGGGGCGATCAGCGCCTCCAGTCGTGCTCGCGGCGCGGACGGCCCCAACGGCAGGGGCGGCTCCGGCGGGTCGGCCGGCTCCTTCGGCCCGGGCGGCGCCGCGCGGTCGAGCAGCCCGTCGACCGTCGCCGCCAGTTCCTCCGGATCGGAGGGGTAGAAGAGTCCCGCGACGGCCGCCCGGCGCACCCGATCGGCGGCCACCGGCGCCTCAGGCGGCGAAATCGGCGAGCCGGACAGGCAGCCGGCGCGCGCCCCACCGGCCGGGCCGCGCCTCGAAGACGCCGGAGCACGGCGCCCCGCAGGCCGCGCAGCGCCCGTCTCCGTCGAGGTTCCAGTCCGAGAGCTCGTACCAGTCGCGTCCGATCAAGAGCCCGCCGCATGCGTGGCAGTACGTGCTCTGAGTCGGCTTGTCGTGCACGTTCCCCGTGTACACGTGCCGCAGCCCGGCCTCGAGCGCGATCTGACGCGCCCGCTTCAGCGTCGAGGCGGGCGTGTGCGGCACGTCCCGCATCTTCCAGTCGGGGTGGAAGGCCGTGAAGTGGAGGGGGACGTCGACTCCCAGGTTCTCGGCGATCCACTCGGCCTCGAGAGCGACCTCCTCCACCGAATCGTTCTTCCCCGGGATGAGGAGCGTCGTGATCTCGAGCCAGACGTCGGTCTCGTGCCGGACGTAGACGAGCGTGTCGAGGACGGGCGCGAGCTCGGCCGAGCAGATGTTGTGGTAGAACTCCTCGGTGAACGCCTTGAGGTCGACGTTCGCCGCGTCCATGTGCCGGTAGAACTCGGCCCGTGCGTCGGGGCACTGGTAGCCGGCGGTGACCGCGACCGAGCGGATCCCCCGCTCCCGGCAGGCGGCCGCCACGTCGATGGCGTACTCGTGGAAGATCACGGGGTCGTTGTAGGTGAACGCGACGCTCCGACACCCTAGCCGCTCGGCCGCCCGTGCGATCGTCTCCGGCGATGCGGCATCCGCCAGCGTGTCCCACTCGCGCGACTTCGAGATGTCCCAGTTCTGGCAGAACTTGCACGCCAGGTTGCAGCCCGCGGTGCCGAAGGAGAGCACCGGGGTGCCGGGCAGGAAGTGGTTGAGCGGCTTCTT
>JBFIOX010000244.1:0-4181 GCA_041610455.1 Gemmatimonadota bacterium | reverse complement strand
CGCCAGTTGTCGTACTGGTTCTGGAGCTGCACCCACCCGACCTGGTTGATCTCCTCGTCGATGAACTGCTTGTGGCAGGCGGCGCAGAACTCCGGACTCTTGAAGAGCGTGTGCTGCAGCGTCTCGACGTGGTGCCGCGGGTACGCCCGGATGAGGAAGTCGCCGGCCCACTTCGCGACCGGTCCCGTGTCCAGCTCGAACATGTACCGCTCCGGCCGCGTCATGACGTAGTTGGCGTTCCCCTGGACGTCGGTTTGCGTGATCGCGTGGCAGGCGATGCAGGAAACGCCCTCCTGGTAGCCGGCGAGGTTCGTGAGGTCCTCGGTGAAGACGTTCTTGGTCCCGGAGAAGAGCGAGATCGGGTCGTGGCAGCCTCCGCAGTACCGTGTAGACTCGGGCCCGTTCTGCTCCGCCATCACCTCCTGCACCTTCTGAAACGCGGGGTCCATCGCCGACCAGCGATGGGCGCTCACCCTCCACTCGGCCGCGATCTCCTCGTGGCAGCCCGCGCTGCCGCAGGCGTCCGACCCCGCCAGCGATCGCGAGTCGAACGCTCCGCCGGTGGAGGTGGACGCGAGGCTCGGGGCGAAGGGCCGGTCGTCGCCGTACAGGTAGCTGTAGTCGGGCGGGAACTCTTCGTTCAGGACCGGCACCCGGTAGGCGACGGCGAGCGCGAAGACGATCGCGAGCAGGCCGGCGGTGATGAGACCGCTCCGCCATCCGAACGCGCGCGCGGCCGCCAGGATCTCCGCCATCCCCGGAGCCCGCCGGGCACGGGACGCCCGCACGACGAGCACGACCAGGTGCGGGACGACCGCGGCGATCAGCGCGAAAGTGGCCACGATGTGCACCGTGTCCCAGGCGTAGCTGATCCGCGCGGCGAACAGCGCCTGCCAGGTCAGCACCAGCCCCGATGCGATCGCGACGACCGTGGCGGCCATCGCGAAGTACCCGGTGAGCACGACGTGCGACAACCGCCAGCGCCGGTAGGCACTCCAGTGCCGCGCCTGATACCAGGCGAACGGGATGAGGAGCAGCAGGCCGACGAGCGTGTGCACGAGCACCATGACCTGGGCCGACACGCTGAACGGGAGAACCCAGATGCCGAGCCCCGTCACCGTCTCGAAGAGGAGGAACGCCCCCACCCAGGCGGCGAGCCCTCGCCGCCACCCGTCCACGCGCGACCTACACGACGCCTCTTTCATACGCACGACTCCAGTGGTTCGCGTGAGCCCTCGGCCGCCCGGCCGATCGGCTTCGGCTCAGGGGGTCACGACCCAGCGCACCCCTTCCCCGCGACGCATGCGGTCGAGCCCCTCGTTGATCTCCTCCAGGGGAACGGTGCCGCTCACCAGCGGCGCGAGCTGGAGCGAGCCCTCCTCGACGAGCCGGAGGATCTCGGGATACTCGCCGGCGCCGCACCCGAGGCTCCCCACCATCTCGAGCTCGAAGTACATGAGCTTGCCCGCGGGGATCGACACCGGCTCGTGCGAGAACCCGATCACGCATAGCCGCCCGCCGCGCCGAAGCAGCGAGAAGGCGAGCTCGATCGTCGGGGGGGTCCCGATCGCCTCGAACGCCACGTCCACGCCGCCGTCGGTCAGCGCCCGCACCCACTTGTCCGGGCGGTCGGTCGAGCGCGGGTCGAGGGTCTCGATCGCCCCCAGCCGGCGGGCGAGCTCCAGCCGCTCGGGGTCGATGTCCAGCGCGATGACCCGCGCCCCCGCCACGGCCGCGCACTGAACGACGTTCAGGCCCACGCCGCCGCAGCCGACGACCGCCACGGTGTCGCCCACCTCCACGCGCCCGCGGTGCTTGACCGCGTGATACGGGGTGGAGACGGCGTCCGCCACGATGCAGGCCAGCCCCAGCGGTAGCCCGTCCGGCACCCGCACCAGCTCCGACGCGGGGACGCTCACGAACTCGGCGTAGGCCCCGTCCACGTTGTTCCCCAGCATGACGAGCTGGCTGCACAGGTTCTCGCGGCCGGCCCGGCAGTAAGAGCAGCGCCCGCACGAGAGGACCGCCGGGATCAGCGCTCGGTCGCCGGGCGTCCACCCGCCGACCCCCTCCCCCAGCGCCTCCACCGTGCCCGCCGCCTCGTGGCCGAGGATGATCGGGGGCGGCTTGAACGTCTTCACCCCGTGATCCAGATAGTGGAGGTCGGTGTGGCACATGCCGCAGCCCGCGACCCGGATCAGGGCTTCGCCCGGTCGCGGAGTCGGGGTGGGGACGTCCGCCACCTGCAGCCGGCCGTTCGTCCCGTCGAAGACGGCGGCCCTCACCGGTGCCCCCTCGCTTCGTCGCGCATCACGCCGCCACCCTCATGAGGCGGTACCGGCCGAGCAGCGCCGCGCCCAGCGCGCCCGCGTACTCGTTGCCGGGCGAGACGTTGAGCGGAGCGCCGAGCGCGGCCTCGAGCGAGCGGACGAAGGCCGGGTTGTGCACGCAGCCCCCCGTCAGCGTGATCTCGCCCTCCGGCTTGAGCGGCTTCACCAGCGCGGCCACGCGCCCCGTGATCGCGTGGTGCGCCCCCGCGAGGATGTCGTCGGTCGGCTTTTCCTGGCTCACCAGGTTGATGACCTCGGACTCGGCGAGCACAGCACAGATCGAAGAGATCTCGCACGGGTCGCCCGCGCGGAGCGCGCGCGGGCCGAGGTCGGCCAGCTCGAGCTCCAGGGCCTTGGCGACCCGCTCGAGAAAGCGGCCCGATCCGGACGCGCACTTGTCGTTTTGCCGGAAGGCCCGCACCCGCCCGTTCGGCGCCACCTTCATGCAGCGCGTGGTCTGGGCGCCGCCGTCGATGACGGTTCCGGTCCGGGGGAAGAGCGCCACCGCGCCGCGTGCGTGGCAGGTGATCTCGGTGATCTGCACCTGGCGGAACGGGACCTGGTAGCGGCCGTACCCGGTGGCCGCGACGTACTCGATCTCGGCCGGCGCGATCCCCGCCGACTCGCAGCAGCGCGCGCGGGCGGCGTCGGATGCGCGCTGGAAGAAGACCCCCGTCGTCTCGGCCGCGCGGGCCGACTCCAAGCCCGCGGGGTCGATGAGGACCGCCTTGGTGGTACGCGCCCCCAGGTCCAGTCCGAGCACCCAGCCCATCGCTTCCCCCGTGCTCACGGCGAGGCGTTGGAGGCGGGGCGGTGCGACGGCTCCGGCGCGCCCGGGCCGGCCGCGTCCCCCGCCCCCGCGGCCGCGGTCGCGGAGCTCGCTCCCGCGGCGGCGCCCGCGTGCACCCGCTCCCAGGCGAAGAGCGCCGCCCCGATCGCGCCCACGTAGTGCGACTCTTCGGAGGCGTTGGGGGCGGTCCCCAGCCGCTCCTCGAGCGCGTGCCGCATCCCCGGGTTCCGCGAGACGCCGCCCGTGAAGGTGTACTCGGGCTCGAGCCCCACCCGCCGGACCAGCCCGACCGCGCGGCGTGCGATCGCTCGGTGCACCCCGGCCAGCACGTCCGGCAGCTTCCGGCCGCGCGCCACGTGGCTGAGGATCTCCGTCTCGACGAACACCGTGCAGACGTTCGAGATCTGGATCGGCCGCTGCGCCTCGAGCGAGAGCGGCCCGATGTCGTCGATCGAGAGCTCCATCACGTCGGCGGCCGCGGTCAGGAAGCGCCCCGTCCCGGCGGCGCACTTGTCGTTCATGCAGAAGTCCAGCACCTCGCCGCGCGCGTCGATCCGGATCGCCTTCGTGTCCTGCCCGCCGATGTCGAGCACCGTGCGGGTGCCGGGGAAGACGAAGCTCGCCCCCTTCGCGTGGCAGCTGATCTCGGTGACCTGGTCATCTCCGAACGTCACTTTGTAGCGGCCGTAGCCGGTGCCGATCACGTACCCGATGTCGTGCGCGTCGACGCCCGCGTCGGCCAGGGCGGTCTCGAAGGCGCGCTCGGCCGCCCGGACGACGTGCGCCCCCGTGTCGGTGAGCGCCCGGCCCACGATCGCCCGGCCCTCGTCGAGCAGGATCGCCTTCGTCTGCGTGGACCCGACGTCCACGCCCGCGACCATCACGGTCTCCCCCTCTCCTCGCCGGCCCCTACGCGGTCGCCGCCGCTCTCCCGAGCACGGCGAGCCGCCGGTGGGCCATACCCTCGAAGAACGCGTCGATCCGGTTCTGGAGCATGGCGGCCTGGAAGTACCTGGGGTCGGCCAGGTCGCTCTCGATGAACAGCGTCGGGAGCCCCGTCT
>JBFIOX010000243.1:0-4191 GCA_041610455.1 Gemmatimonadota bacterium | reverse complement strand
TGCACCCGGTTGTCCAGCACGATGGCCATGTTGTCGTTCACGTGGGCCGCGGTGCCCCGCTCGAACAACCGCGCCCCCCGCCGCGTGGTCTGGAAGGGCACGATCGGCTGATTGAACGTGGGATCCCGCGTGGCGGGGCCCGCGTCTTCGAGGAACTCGCCCGTGAGCAGCGGATCGGCGTCCAGCACGTACAGCGGCAGGTAGGTCCCCCCGCCGGCACCGATCTCCTCGACGCCCCAATGGAGGGTGATGTCGGAAGGAATCAGCTCCTCGACGCCAGGCAGCTCGAGCCACCGCTCCACGGTGGGCTGGTTCTCGACGGCCACGAGGTACTCGCCCGGGACTCGGCCAGGGGCGAGGAAGGCCGAGAGCGGTCGCAGCTGTTGGGCGCTCCGGCCCGGCGTCGCCCCGGCGGCCGTGTCGGCGGGCGTCGCCGCGGCGCGGGCCGTATCCGGCGCCGCGCCCGTCGTATCGGCGGCCTGCGTCCCCGAGTCGGCCGCCGCCCCGAGCACCGCGCCCAGATCGACCTCCCGCTGCGTCTCGAGCGGCGTGGCCTGCAGATTCTCGGCGCCCACGGCGGCGACGATCGCCCGATCGATGCGCTCCAAGCGATCGAGGAACGACTGGCCGTCGGTGATGATCTTGAACTCCATGAAGGCGGTCTGCTCGACGATCGCCTTCGCGCGCTCGGGATCCTGGATGCCGGCGAGCTCGACGATGATGCGATCCCCGGCCCGCTGGATGGTGGGCTCCTCGACGCCGAACTGGTCGATGCGGTTGCGGATCGTGGTGAGCGTCCGCTCGACCGCGTCGTCCAGGGCCTCGCCCGTGAGCGTGCCCTCGGGGTCGTCCACCTCGACGCCCAGGTGCATGCCGCCCTGCAGGTCCAACCCCAGCTTGAGCGCCGACACGCGCTCGCCGGAATCGTTCTCCTTCGGCAGGAGCGCCCACCCGCACAGGACCACCAGGAGTCCGATCCAGATCAGGCGCCAACGCAACGAGCTGAACATCTATATCCTGTACTCCCCGGGGTTCTCCATCGCGCCCGGCCCGCGGCCGGACGGCGGCCCCTGCGCCGGGCCGTTCCGAAGCGGGAAAAGCTATCCGCGGCCGCAGTCCGAGGAAAGAAACGGCTCTCGACCCTCAGGGGATGCGGACCCCGAGCGCCAGGGGCAGCAGGATCAGGGTGAGCCCCGTGATGACGAGGATCATGACCAGGTTCACCCAGATGCCGGCCCGCGCCATCTGCGGGATGGACACCCGACCGCTGCCGTACACGATGGCGTTGGGCGGTGTCGCGATGGGCAGCATGAACGCGCAGCTGGCGGCCAGGGCCGCGGGCACGGCCAGGAAGCGCGGATCCCAGCCCAGCTCGACCGCGGCGGCCCCGAGCACCGGCAGGAACGCCGCGGCCGTGGCCGTGTTGCTGGTGAGCTCGGTGAGGAACACCACGACGGCGGTGACGAGGAGCAGGAAGAGGCCCGGAGGCCAGTTCTCCAGACCCGCCGCCACCCCGCCCAGCCACACGTTGAGTCCCGTGCGGTCGATCGCCGCGGCGAGGCTGAGGCCGCCCCCGAACAGGATCAACACGCCCCACGGGAGCCGCTCGGCCGCCTCCCAATCGAGAAGCCGCGGCTCCCCCTTCCCGGCCGGGATCAGGAACAGGGCCAGTCCGCACGTCACCGCGATCCCCGCGTCGGACAGCCCGGGTGCCCAACCCTCGATGAGCGGCCGTCCGATCCACAGGACGGCCGCCATGAGGAAGACGAAGCCCACCCGGCGCTCGGCCGCCCCCGTGGGGCCGAGCGCCGCGAGCTGCGTCCGGATGAGGGCGTCGACCCCGGGGATCTCGCCACGACCGACGCGGACGGTGCCCTTCACCAGGATCCAGAACACCAGCGGCAGCGATATGAGCACGAGCGGAAGACCCAGTCGCAACCACTCGCCGAAGCCGACCTCGATCCCGTAGCTCTCCGACAGGAAGCCGGCCAGGAACGCGTTCGGGGGGGTCCCCACCAGGGTCCCCATGCCTCCGATGCTGGCCCCGTACGCGATGCCGAGCATCAGCGCGAGCCCGAACCCCGGTCGCTCGACTCCGCGCGCCGCGTCCGCGCCCGAGGAGTTCTCGGACGTCTTGCCCGCCTCGACGAAGCGGATCACCGACAGGCCGATCGGCAGCATCATGAGCGCGGTGGCCGAGTTGCTGACCCACATGCTCAGGAACGCAGTGGTCCCCATGAACCCGCCGATCAGGCGGGCGGGGCGGGAGCCCACGCGCGCCAGGATGTGCAGGGCGATCCGGCGGTGGAGCTCCCAGCGCTCCATGGCGAGCGCGATCAAGAACCCGCCCAGGAAAAGGAAGATGATGGGGTTCGCGTAGGGCGCCGCCGCCTCGTCGATCGAGCCGGCTCCCACCAGCGGGAAGAGGACCAGCGGCAGCAGCGCCGTCGCGGGGATGGGCACCGCCTCGGTGAGCCACCAGACGGCCATGAGGAGCGCGACCGCGGCGGTGCGCCAGGCGGGGGCGGAGAGCCCCTCGGGGGCGGGGACCACGAGGAGCGCGCCGAACATCGCGACGCCCGCCAAGAGGCCTAGGCGCTTGGGGGTAGGCATCCCGAGAGGATCCCGCTCTCGACGACGGCGCGCAAGCGAGCCCCGAGCGCCAGCCGGGGCCGCCGCCCGACGCGCATGCCGAAGCGGCGCCTGAGCGCGGAGCGCGCCGCGTGGAAGCCGCACATCCCGTGCACGCCGCCCCCCGGCGGGGTCGCGGCCGAGCAGAGGAAGACCCCCGGCAGAGGGGTCGCGTAGGGATCGAGCCGGAGCGCGGGGCGGGCCACCGCCTGCCGGAGCGTGAGCGCCCCGCCGCCCACATCTCCTCCCACCAGGTTGGGGTTGTGGCGCTCGAGGTCGCGCGGGCCGAGGACGGAGCGCGCGATCACGCAATCGCCGAAGCCCGGCGCGAAGCGCTCGATCTGTGCCTCGATACGGGCCGTGACGTCCGCCGTGCAGCCGGGCGGGACGTGGCAATAGGCCCACGCGGTGTGCCGGCCGGGCGGAGCCCGCCCCTCGTCGAACCGGGACGGCTGGGCGAGCAACACGAACGGGCGGTCCGCCACGCGGTCGCGCCACGGAGCCCGCTCGGCGGCGGCGATCTCCTCGAAGCTCCCGCCGACGTGGACCGTGCCGGCGCGGGCGCACGCCGGATCGCGCCAGGGAATGGGATGCGAGAGCGCCCAGTCGAGCTTGTACGCGCCCGGCCCGTGCCGATAGCGCGCGAGGGCCCGGCGGTAGCGGCCCGGGAAGGCGTCGCCCACCAGCGCGGCGGCGGGGGCCGGGGCGAGGTCGAGCAGCGTGACGCGCGCCGGCGGCAGCTCGAGCAGCGAGCGCACGGGGCGATCGCACACGACTTCGCCGCCCAGCGCCTCCAGCAGCGAGACGAGCGCCCGGGCGAGCGACGCGGCCCCGCCGGCGGGAAAAGGCCATCCGACCCGGTGCGCGGCCGCCCCGAGCACGAGGCCCACCGCCGCGGATGGCGGCCGCTCGAGCGGGACGATCGAGTGCGCCGCCAGCCCCGCGAAGAGCGCCCGCGCGCGGCGACCGACGAAGGAGGCGTCGGACACCCGGCGCGCGCTGGCCAGGCCGAGCCACGCCCAGCGCGCCGCGTGGAGGGCGGTGGCGGAGGGCGGCAGGGGGCCGAGGAGCGGGTCGATGGCCCGCTCCCAACCCTCCACCAGGGGCGCGAACAGGCCCCGGTAGGCCGAGCCATCCATCCCCAGGCCGGCCGCCGTGGCCCCCAGTGAGCGCTCCACGATGACGGCCGGCTCGTCGTCCAAGGGGTGTGCCAGGGGGGCGAGAGGGTGGACCCAGCGCAGCCCGTGCCGGGCGAGCGGAAGCGCCTCGAACAGCGGAGAGCCGACGCCCAGCGGGTGGATCGCCGAGCACACGTCGTGGGCGAAGCCGGGCAGCGTGAGCGGCCGCGTCGCCAGGCCGCCCCCCGGATCCGGCGCCGCCTCGAGCACCCGCACGGAGAGGCCGTGCGACGCGAGCGTGATGGCCGCCGCCAGCCCGTTCGGGCCGGACCCCACGACCACAGCATCGAGGCGTCTCATGGGCGCTTCGCGGCGGTGCGCCGCGCCGGACGCACCGGAGAGGCGTGACCCGAACGAAGAAGCGGCGCGGGCCTCTCGGTCC
>JBFIOX010000242.1:0-4235 GCA_041610455.1 Gemmatimonadota bacterium | reverse complement strand
GCGGCCAGCGCCAAAGCGCCGAGAGCGGGCGCCGCCCAGCGTCTCAGCGTGCGTCGTCGAAGTGTCCGACGCTTCACCGGCACCCCCTCAACCACCCGCGTTCTCCCACGCCCTCAGACGCGCACTCCTCGCGCGGGGGTTCCGGGCCACCTCCTCCTCCGTGGGTCGCGCCGGCCGTTTCGTCAGCACACGGCCGAGCGGCGCGCCCCGACAACGACACTGGGGCAGCTCGGGAGGGCACACACAGGCTCGCCCCCACTCCCGAAACGCGCGCTTGACGATCCGATCTTCGAGCGAGTGATAGGAGATGACCACCAGTCGTCCCCCGGGGCTCACCCGCGGCCGGATCGCCTCCAGCCCCTCCTGAAGCGCGTCGAGCTCGTCGTTGACCGCGATCCTCACGGCTTGAAAGAGCCGCGCCTTCTCCCGCTCGGTCGCCCGACGACCCAGTACGGCCGTCAAGACCGCCACGAGGTCGTCACTCGTGTGAAACGGCCGGGTCCGCCGCCGCCGCACCACCGCCCGTGCGAGCGCTTTCCACCTGCGCTCGTCCCCATACTCGCGGAAGACCCGGCCGAGCTCCTGCTCGTCCGTTTGATTCAGAAAGTCGGCCGCGGGCCCTCGATCGCCGGTTGTCCCGCCCATCCGCATCCGCAACGATGTGCCCGGACGAAAAGAGAACCCGCGCGCCGGATCGTCGATCTGGTGGGACGAGACGCCCAGGTCCATCAGGGCTCCCGCCAGATCGTGTATGTCTCGTTCCCCCTCCAATCGATCGAGGTCCCGGAAGTTTCCCAGGATCAGCTTCACCCGGTCGGCGAACGGCTCGAGTCGCGCTCGTGCCGCCTCGATCGCCGCCGGGTCCACATCGATCCCGATCACGCGCACGGCCGATCCGCGCTCCAGGAGCCGGACCGCATGCCCCGCACCGCCGATGGTGGCGTCCAGAAACGTCCCGCCGAGCTCCGGGCGCAGAAATCGCTGCGCCTCCTCCGGCATAACCGCCGTGTGCTGGAAGCCCGCCGCTGCCACCCGTTCGGCTACCTCGTCACCCCCACCGTGCGGTGATCGGGTTCACCCGTCAGGCGAACACTTTCTGTATATGCTTGTCGAACGCGGCGTCTCGATCTTGCGTCGCGTCCTCGAAAAGTTTCGGATCCCAGATTTCGATGTGGTTGATCGCCCCGACCACGAGCGCCTCGCCACCCAGCGAGGCTCCCGCGCGCATCCGCTCGGGGATCAGGATCCGGCCTTGCTTGTCCGGCACCACCTCCACGGCGTTGGCCGTGATTCCGAGCACCTGGTTGCGCAGTTGCGGCTGACGCGTCGAGATCTCGCGCAGCTCGGTCTGCACCTCCTGCCAGGCCTCATCCGGGTAGAGGGACAGCGCATCGGGCTGGGTCTGGATCAGGACGAACGCCTCCCCCTCGCGACCCCGACGAAACGACGCCGGTAGGCTTACGCGACCCTTGGAGTCGAGCTGGTGCAGAAAACTGCCCAAGAAGCCTGGCACGCTCGGCCTTCGTCATGTGTGCGGGGTGTCCCTCCCAGAACGACCCGATTCCACCCACCGCGGGCACAATACCGTGCCCCTTGATGGGAGTCAACCCCACTTCACACCATTCTATACCACCGGCTGGGAGAGCGAGGGCGTGGGATGGGTCTCGGGCCATTTCGACGCCCCCACCGGCGCGCCGCCCGGGGGCGCGGCCCACGCGGCGAGGCCAAAAAAAAAGGGCCCGGGGAGCGATCTCCCCGGGCCCGTCTCGCGCGGCGCCGTTATGCGGACGCGCGGCTCAGCAGGACTTCTTGATGATCTGCTCCTGCCGGTAGACCTGGACGTCCACCGCGTTGCGGATCTCGCCCTGGCTGTTGGCCTCGTAGTTGCCCGCGCGGTTCAGGTGCGGGAGTGCGGCCTGGAAGGTGCTGAGCGCGTTCCTGGCCGGGGCGCAGGCCTCTGCCTGTGCGTTCGAATTATCGATCGCCGTCCCCTGCAGGTAGTAGCCGTAGGCGGCGAAGAAATGGATCCGGTTCGACACGTCGGGTGCCCGGGCGAACTCCGCCGCGACCTCGAACATGTCGATCGCCGGCCGATACTGCTTCTTCTGGAAGTGGTCCTGATACCCCTGCGCGAAGAGCGCATCGGCGATCTGATTCGAATCGGCGCCTTGGGTCACCGCCGTACGGAAGTCCGCGATCGCGCCCTGCGAGTCCCCGGCGCGGAGCTTGAACTGCGCCAGACGCTGGTGACCGTTCTCGATGTCGGGATTGTAGCGCAGGGCCTTGCCGAACTCGTCGGCGGCCTGCGCGTAGCGATCCGTCCGGGAGAATACGTTGGCCCGGGCGGCGTGCACCTGCGCCAGCAGCTGCTCCTTCGACATCGCCGGCGTCTGCGGCTCCTCGCCGTTCTGCGACTCGCCACTCGCGGCGGGCGGGTTCTCGATCATCTGGAGCGCCCGCTCCGAGAACGCGAGAGCGTCGTCGTACTCCTCGATGAGGAGGTACGCGTTCACCACGTTGGTCAGCATGGCCGGATCGAGGTTGTCGCCCTTCGCCGCCATCACCTTCTCGAACGCATCGACCGAGGTGCGAATGGCGGCCGGGTCCGTCACCTGTCCGCCCGACTGCCCGGCGCTGAGCGCCACGCCGCCGAGGTACTCGAGCAGCGGGATGTTGTCCGGGTCACGCGCGACGCCGTCCTGGAGGATCGCCATGGCCTCTGCGAACCCGCCGGCGCTCGCCAGCTCGTAGGCGATGTTCAGGCGAACGTCGACGTCCTCGGGATTGAAGTTGAGGTACTCGCGGTACAGCTCGAGCGACCGGTCCTTGTTGCCGAGCTTCGCATGCGTGTACGCCAGCGATTGGAGCGCCTCGGTGTTCGAGGGATCCGCCGCCACGACAGACTCCAGATCCTCGGCGGCCGTGCCCCAGGACTCCGCCAGCATGTGCGCCCGGCCCCGCAGGTAGCGCGCCCGCGTGCTCTCCGGGCTGTACTCGAGCGCCTCGTTGCAGTTGTTGATGGCATCCTGGACCTGCTCGGAGGCCAGATAGTCGGCGCAGAAAGCGATCCGCCGCCCGTACTCGACGCCCGTCTCCAGCTGGGTCATGATCGTCTGGGCGGCCCGTTCGTGCTGGCGATCGTCCGCCACGCTGAACGCGGATGTCGGCAACGCGTCACCGGTGCGGGGATCCTGGAAGGTCACGTTGACCTCCACGCCCCCGCCGCCGCGGCTCGCCGTGCCCGTCATCACCAAGGGGGCGGACATGGCCGTGGCCAGCTGACGCCACTCGATCGGCGTCATGGCGTTCGCGTCCAGGCTGTACTGCTTGAGCGCCTTTTCGACGTCGCCCTTCGAGATCGGCCGGTAGCCCGGGAAGCGCTCTAGCGACTTGCGGATCTCGTCGGCGATCCGTTCGCCGAATCGGCGATCGATGCCCTCGCTGACCGTGACCGGGGCGACCAAGACGTTGATCTCGGTCTGCGCGGCCACCTGCTGCGGCAGCGTCGGAAAGAGCGTCAAGGCGACCCCGAAGGCCGCCGCGAACGGAAGGACGTTACGTGTGCTTCTCATCGCGTTACCTCTGACTGGTGTACCCCTCGGGATCGCGCGCGCTCGCGCTGGTGACCCCGCTTCGACGCCCGCCTGACCGCACCCCTGGCGCCCCCTCCCCGTCAAAGACCGATCACGTTCGTTTAACGTGACTCGGGCCGTGATGCAAGTCGCTCTGTTTATCGTTCGCTCGCTAACGCGCGCCCATGCCGGGTGTTGGCTGGCGCCCGCTCACGATGATCGGCCTCGTTTCGTCCCCGTCGGTCACACGTACCCGCGATGTCTCGGACAGGTTCCGTTCGGAAGGGACGCGCCCGCCTCGGGCGCGCGCCGGGCTGCTGCCTCACCACGCGCTTCCCGCTCGGGACGCGCCGCGCCCGCCCTCGGGAACCCAGAGGGGCGGCACCGGGAGCGGGTCCTGGTCGGCGAGGATCCGCTTGGGATTCTCGAAGGTCAGGAGCCGGATGGAGGTCTCCACCTCGTCCCCGGCCGACCCCCCGGTGTCGTGGCCGGGCGCGGCGGCTCCGGAGTCGGCCCCCGGGAGCCGGGCCGCGATCCCCTCGGCCGACCGCTCCGGTCTTCCCTGCTCCATGAGGCGGCGCACCAGGGCGAAATCGGGGGTCCCGCGCGCGTGGTAGTCGGAGGCCAGGCAACACACCCAACCGCGCCCGAGCAGCTCGCGGG
>JBFIOX010000241.1:0-4246 GCA_041610455.1 Gemmatimonadota bacterium | reverse complement strand
TCGAGTCGCGCGGGTCGATACCCGCCCGCCCGACGGTCGCGCGCGTACAGCCCTCCGAAGACGAGGATGAGGAGTCCGGTGAACGGCAGTATGTAGCGGAACGACACCCGCCCGCCGTAGTTGTCCGCCGGGCCGAGCAGGGCGGCCGCGCGGTCGGTGAGCGAAGGATCGGCACCGGAGCCGACGATGGCCCGCAGAGCGTTCGCCGTCGTCACCTCGGGCAGCGTTCCATCCGGGCGGAGACCCGACAGGGCGGCCTCGACCGCGCGTGCGGCCGCCGCCAGGTCCTCCGAGGCAGCCGCGCCCGGGTCGGGGAGCGTCGCCGCCGCGTCGCGCAGGAGGGTCGCCGTCTCGGCCCGGGGCAAGCGCGCGTGCCCGATCTCATCCGCGACCCTCCCCATCCACGGGGTGGTGAGCAGCCCCACGGTCGCCATCCCCACCGCGCCCATCAGCCCCAGCCCCAGCGCGCCCGACCGCGGCACCCGCTCGGACACGAAGCCCAGCATGGTGGGCCAGAAGTAGCACACGCCCACGGCGAACACCGTGGCAGACGCGAAGGCCACGGTGATCGTCTCGGCGTAGCTCAACCACAGGAGGCCTACGAACGAGACGACCGCGCTGGCCAGCAGAACTCCCGTCGGCGAGAGGCGGTCGACCGCGAACCCGGCCTTGTACCGCAGCAGAGCCATCAGGCCGTTGATCCACGCCAGCACCAGGATGCCCGGGATGCCGCCGGCCTCGAGCACGGCCGGCACCCAGCGGTTGGGCCCCAGCTCGGTGGACGCCGTGATGGCCATGCAGGCGAGCATGAGCAGCATGAGGGGCGTCGTGAGCGTGGCGCGGAACATCTCGCCCATGCTCACGCCGGCCCGCACGCCCTCGGTCGGGGGGAACCTCTCCCTCAGCATGAGCGCGCCGTAGGCGAGCGTGGGGACGAGGATCAGCGCCACTTTGAGCTGCCATGCGTCGAGACCCACCCGGTCGAGGCCGTACGCGAGGACCGATCCGATGACGATGCCGCCCGGGAACCAGACGTGGAACTGGTTGAGGCGCACGGTCTTCTCGTCCGGATAGAGGGCCGCCACGAGCGGATTGCAGGCGGCCTCCACGAGCCCGTTGCCGAGCGCCAGCGTGAGGGCGCCGGCGAACAGCATCCAGAATCCGGTGGCGGCGATGAGGATCAGCGAGCCGGCCAGGTGGCAGAGGAAGGCGAGACGCAGGAGGAAGCGCATGCCGAGGGTGTCGCAGAAGGGCGCGAACAGGAGCTGGGAGACCGCGAACCCCCACAGGGCGGCGCCCCCGATCCACCCGACCTGGAGGTTGGTGAGCAGGAACTCCCGTTTGAGGGCGAGCATGATCGCACCGACGACCGCGAACGCCACCGACGTCGCGACCAACGATACGCAGCTCGCCACGAACAGCCGGCGCGCCCGCACGTCCGTCTCCCGCGCGACGGAGCCCGCTCCCGGCGCCTCGCTCGGCTCGTTTCGTGGATGCACCACGCTCTCCTGTCTGGAAGGCGGAGCCCGGGCCGCGCGCCCCGAGGAGCCCCCTGCGCTCGCGCGGCCACGCTAGCCGAACCCGCCGAAGCGGCGCAACGCCGGCCCGTAGCGACCGCGGCGCGGACGACCCGCCGTCGAGGCCCCGACCGCGCTTGTCGCCGGCCCGCGCGGCGCGCACGTTCAGGCTTCTCGACCGCTCCGCCGCTTCCGGGAGGAACCGTATGCGCCGCGCCGCCCGACGCACCGATCGGCTGCTCATCGGCTCGATCTCGCTGCTCATGGCCTGCGGGCCGCAAGTCGCCGACGAGACCGCGCAGGAACGCGCCACCATGGAGGCCCCGGAGGACGATCCCCGCGCGGCTCTCATCGCGCGCGGCGAGTCGCTCGAGCTCCCCACAGAGTGGGTCGTGCCCCCCGGCGAGCCCATCGTGCATCACACCGCGGGGTTCGCCAAGACGCTGTGCTCCGGCGTGTTCATTACCGGTCTGGAGCCCGCCGACGCGGCCGAGAACGTGGGTTACTTCACCGGTCCCTACGACGCCCGGGCCGCGGTCACCGACACGGTGGTCGACGTCGAGCGTCAGCTCGTTCGGCTGGGGCTTCCCTCGGGACTGACGCGCACGGCCAAGCGCTACGCCAGCCAGGGGTGCGTCGCGCACGCGCTCGGCGAGGACTCGATCCACTTCGCCCCCACGGTCGTAGAGCCCCGCACGCCCGACCCGACCGTCACCCCCTGGCCCATGGGCGACGTGCTGCCGCGGACGCCCTTCCCGCCCGAAGTGGACATGGACATGGTGGCACGGGCCGTCGAGGTGGCCATGCAACCGGACGGCATGACGCTCGGCTTCGTCGTCACCTACGGAGGCCGGATCATCGGGGAGGCGTACGGCGAGGGGGTGGACATGCACACGCCCTTCGAGAGCTGGTCGATGGGGAAATCGCTCACGGGCACCCTGATGGGCGTGCTCATCCAGCAGGGCGAGTACGGCCTCTGGCAGCGGGCGCCGATCCCGGAGTGGCAGGAAGACGCGCGGCGCAACATCCGCATCGCCGACATCATGCGCATGTCGAGCGGGATTCGGATCGTGGCGCCACAGGATCCCGATTACCACCCCGACATGGGCTATCCCGATCACCTCTACCTCTACACGGGCCCGAACGCGTTCGAGTGGGCGGCGACGCGTCCGCGGCAGTGGGAGCCGAACACCGTCGGGCGCTACCGCAACACCGATCCGGTTCTCACCAACTACCTGATCCGGCTCGCGGTCGAGGCGCGCGGCGAGGACTACCACGCGTTCCCGCAGCGAAACCTGTTCGACAAGCTCGGCATCCGGCACATGGTGATGGAGACCGATCCGCACGGGAACTTCCTCACCCAGGGCTACGAGCTGGGCTCGGCGCGCGATTGGGCGCGCCTGGGCAACCTCTACCTGCAGGACGGGGTGTGGGCCGGCGAGCGCATCCTGCCCGAGGGATACGTGGCGTATGCCTTCGAGGTCGCTCCCGCCTGGGTGGCGGACGGTCGGCCGATCTACGGAGGCGGCTTCGTGTGGCGCGACCTCGGGCTCCCCATCCCGGAGCCGTATGGCGCCTTCGCGGGAGCGGGGAGCCAGTACACGATCATGGTGCCGGCCCGCAAGCTCGTCATCGCGCGGCTCGGCAAGTACAAGGGAGCGGGCCCCGGACGGCGCAACCTGGACCGGGCGATCGAGCTCCTCATGGAGGCGGTTCCGGCCACCGGGGGCTAGGGCGCGGCGCCGGGCCCCGCACGTCCGGCGGCGAGGCGATCCGCGCGCTCGGCCAGCTCGGGTGCCTCGAGCACGGCGGCCACCAGGGGGAACTCGGCTTTCGGGCCCCGCCACGCCAGCTCGTCCACCTCCGCCGAGACCGGCGCGTCGGTGAGAAGGGTGGCCAGGCGGCGGAAGAGGTAGGCCCGGTCGCGCTCGGCTCGCAGCGTCTCGGCCAGGCGCTCGGCCCCGCGCACCGGGGCGTCCCAGGCGCCGCTCTCGTCCGGGATGTCCTCGAGATGTCCGTAGCGGGACAGGAGGGCCGCGGCGGTCTTGGCCCCGAACCCCGGGATCCCTGGAAATCCGTCCGCGGAGTCGCCCACCAGGGCCAGCCAATCGGGGATCGAAGCCGGCGGCACGCCGAACTTCTCCCTCACGCCCGACTCGTCGCGCACGAGGCGCTGCCGGCGGTCCAGCTGCACCACCCGGTCGCCCCGCACGCACTGGGCCAGGTCCTTGTCGGGCGTGCAGATGAACACCCGCTCGACCCGTGGGTCGGCCGCCGCCATCGCCGCCCCCGAGGCCAGCGCATCGTCCGCCTCCTGCTCGACCATCGGCCACACGACCAGCCCGGCCGCCGCCAGGCACTCCTCGACGAGGGGGAACTGGGACCACAAGAGCGGGTCGATGCCCGACCCGTCCTTGTACCCCGGCCACAGGTCGTTGCGGAACGACTCGATGACGCGATCGGTGGCGACGGCCACGTGGGTGGCGCCGGCCTCGATCAGGCCCAACATGGAGCCGACGACCGCGCGGGCCGCGGCCACCTCGTGACCACCGGCGTTCTTCGCGCCCGGCACTCCGTAGAAGTGGCGGAACAGCTCGTACGTGCCGTCGACCAGGTGGACCTTCATGCGGCCACGGTAGGGGGTGCGGTGGGGCGCGTCTAGCGGCGCTCGGTGGGGCTGCACGACGTGGACGCTGACGCTATTGTCATCGCCCCACGCAAACGGACGC
>JBFIOX010000240.1:0-4252 GCA_041610455.1 Gemmatimonadota bacterium | reverse complement strand
TGGAGGGCGACGACGAGGCGGTCTCGTACGCCGGCGAGCTCGCACGGGCTCTCGACGGCCGCGCGCTGCCCGTCGATCCGGACGCGCACGCCCGCTGTCACGCCGCGGCGGTCTTCGCCTCCAACTACCTGGCCTGCTGCCTGGCGGTCGCGTCGGAGCTGTGGGGCCCGCGGCAGCCCGGCGCCTCCGCCTCCTCGCTCGAGGCCCTTCTCCCGCTCGCCCGGTCGGCGCTCGAGAACGTGGCGCGGACCGGCGTTCCGGGCGGCCTCACCGGTCCCCTCGTGCGGGGCGAGATCGGCACGATCCACCGTCACCTCGACGCCCTCGACCCGGCCACGCGCGACCTGTATCGTGCGCTGGGCGCAGAGCTGCTACGCGTGGGCGGGGCCGACCTCCCGGTCGACGTGCGCTGCGAGCTGCGTCGACTGCTGACGCCGGGAGGACGGGTCGGGGAGCCGGAAGGGGGTGCCTCCGATGGCGAGTGAGAGCTTCGCGCATCTGGCCGGTATGCGGCTGTGCGTCAACATCGATCACGTGGCGACCGTGAGGCAGGCGCGCCGCACCGACGAGCCGGATCCCGTGCGGGCCGCCGTGCTGGCCGAGCTGGGCGGAGCGGACGGGATCACGGTGCACCTGCGCGAGGACCGGCGGCACATCCAGGATCGCGACGTCGAGCTGCTGCTCGCGACCGTCCGCACGTTCGTCAACCTAGAATTGGCCGCCGAGGGCGAGATCCTGGCGCTCGCGCTGGCGTGGCGGCCCGCCCAATCCACCCTCGTCCCCGAGAGCCGGCAGGAGATCACCACCGAGGGCGGCCTCGATCTGACGGCCCGCCCCGAGCGCCTCCGGGATGCGATCGAGCGGCTGCAAGAGGTGGACGTCCGCGTATCGCTGTTCATCGATCCCGACGATGGGGCGATCGAAGCGGCGGCCGCGCTCGGTGCCGACGCGGTCGAGCTGCATACGGGCGAGTACGCCAACGCGCCGGACCGGGTGGCGGCCGAGGCCGAGCTGGCCCGGCTGGGCCGCGCCGCCCGGCGCGCCTCCGAGGCGGGGCTCGCCGTACACGCGGGGCACGGGCTGACGTACGAAAACGTGACCCCCGTCGCGGCGATCGCCGAGGTCGAGGAGCTCAACATCGGGCACGCGATCGTGAGTCGCGCGGTGCTCGTGGGTCTCGAGCGCGCGGTCCGCGAAATGGTGGCCCTTCTCCGAGGGGCGCGGCGTTGAAGCGTCGCGCGACCGTGGTCGCGGGCATCATCCTCTCGATCTTCCTGCTGTCCTACGCGGTACGGGACGTCTCCCTGCCCGAGCTTCTCGATCAGCTGGGCGAGGCCAACGTGTGGTGGCTGCTCGCCGCGACGGCGGTCGCGACGTTCACGTTCGTGATCCGCGCGATCCGTTGGCGCATCCTGCTGTTGCCGGCGGTCGGCCCGCTGCCCCTGTCGTCCAGCTTCGCGGCGGTGTGCATCGGCTTCATGGTGAACAACGTGCTGCCCGCCAGGCTGGGCGAGTTCGCGCGCGCCTACTCGCTCCGTCGCATCGAGCCGGTCGGGATGAGCGCGGCCCTCGCCTCGCTCGTGCTCGAGCGCCTGCTGGATGCGCTGGTGCTGGTCTCGTTCCTGATCCCCGCGATCCTGCTGGGCGCCGGCGACGTGGCGGTGTCCGGCACGCTGCGCGATCTGTTCACCGTCCTGGTCGTCATCGTATCGGTGGGCCTCGTCTCGCTCGGTGTGCTCGTGCGTTTCCCGAGTCGCTTCCTGCGCCTGGCGGAACGCTGGTCCCACCGCCTCGCGCCCGAGCGCCTCGCCGACCGGCTGACGGGGATGCTGGCGTCGTTCCTGGCGGGGCTGGGGGCCCTCCGCCACGCGCACGTGTTCGCGCGCGCCCTTTTGTGGTCCGTCGTGGTGTGGGGCTGGAACGCGCTCTCCTTCTATCTCGGCTTCGTGGCGTTCGACATCCGGGGGCCCGGCATACCTGGGGCCCTGCTGCTGCAAACGATGATCGGGGTGGCGGTGGCCATTCCCTCCACCCCGGGGTTCTTCGGTCCCTTCGAGGCGGCTTCTCGCGTGGCGCTGGAGCTGTACGCCATCGAGCCGGCACGCATCATCAGCTTCGCGGCGGGCTACCACATCCTCACCTTCATCCCGGTCACCGTGTTGGGGATCTGGTACATGAGGCGGCTCGGAATCAGCCGCGCGGAGCTGGGGCACAGCGACGAGCTCGTTCACGCATCGGCGGCGCCCCCGGGGCCCGCGCGGACGTCGGAGGCGCGCGCGGGCGGGCCGGCACCCGCGAGCGAGGGTGGGGAGGGTCCAGACGGGCGCGGCGCCGCTGGCGCGACCACCCCCCCCGGGCCAGAGGCGCCGCCAGCGGTCCGGACCGCACGCGGGGCCACCGCGGACGAGGTGGGGTCGGACGGTGCCCCATCGGTCGCGGGCAGGAGGGAGCGCTCGAAGGGGCCCACATGACCGAGGCGACCGCGCACGCCAAGATCAATCTCCGCCACCGCGTGTTCGCGCGCGACGAGAGCGGATTCCACGGCGTGGAGACCCTCCTCGCGCGCACCAGCTTGCACGACTCGGTGCGGGTGGAGGAGAGCCCGGGCGGAATCACGCTGACCGTGGAGGGCCCCCTGGCCAGCGCCGTGCCCGAGGGGGCGGAGAACCTGTGCTGGAGGGCGGCCGAAGCGTTCCTGTCCCGCGCCTTTGCGGGGGGCGGACGGCGGCCGGGGCTCGCGATCCACCTCACGAAGCGCGTGCCGGTGGGCGCCGGCCTCGGGGGGGGCAGCGCCGACGCCGCGGCCGTCCTGCGTCTCCTCGGCCGGCGCTGGGACCGGATGGGGGAGCGCGACCTCCTGTCGCTGGCCGGCGAGCTGGGCAGCGACGTGGCGTTCGGGCTCGCCGACGTACCCCTGGCGCTCGGCTGGGAGCGCGGGCGGCGGCTGCTCCCCCTGCGTCCGCCGCCGCCGCGACCGGCCCTCCTCGTCGTCCCGCCGTTCGGCGTGGCCACGCCCGACGCGTACGCGTGGCTGAGCGAGCGCCGTAGCGGAATCCCGCCCGGTCCGTCCCACGGCAGCGCGGCCCTCCTGCCGGGCCCCGCGCGGCTCCGCGACTGGACGACGCTCGAGCGGCTGGTGCGAAACGATCTCGAGGACGGCGTGTTCGAGCGTCATCCGGTGCTCGCGGCGTGTCTGGACCGGGTGCGCGGCCTCGGCGCGGCGAGCGCGGGGATGACCGGGTCCGGCTCGGCCCTCTTCTGCATCTTCACCGAGGAGGCCGCGCTCGCTGGGGCGGCCTCCGCCCTCGAGCGGGTCGGCTTCGGATCCGAGCAGGGGTGGCGCGTCCTGGAGGCACGCCTCCCGATCTGATCGCGTCGGCCGGTCGTTGACGGTCCGCCCCGGCGCGGACCATCTTCGGCACGCCGACGGCACGGCGCCGCCTCGCGCTCGGGGCGCCGCCGATCCCCTGGCCCCTCGTCTAATGGCAAGACCCCGGCCTTTGGAGCCGGTAATCCAGGTTCGAATCCTGGGGGGCCAACTTCCGCCCCGCCCACCGAACTCGCCCAAGGCATGTGTCTTGCCTCTCTCCGAGCCGCGCGAGCCCGCGTGCGCGCGCGCCCCGACGCGCCGCGCCGCACCCCGCGCGACCTTCGCGGGTGCCGTGGGCTCCAGTCACGGAGGATCGATGGCGGACGAGCCGGGCCGGGATGCCGCAGCTGTGCACAATTTGCACACGCACCGTGCATTTGTTGCCGTTGCCGTTGCCGCGCTCATGTGGAGCTGCTCGGCCGATGCCATCCCGCTCTTCCAGCCCGGCGCCGGGACCGGCCCCGCCGTCTACTCCGTGGTCATGGCCGGCGACGCCCATACCTGCGGTGTAAGCGCCCGCGGCACCTTCTGTTGGGGGGATGGCGATGTGGGCCAGATCGGGGACGGGGCGGGGGAGGACCGCAATGTCCCCACCCGTCTGTTCGCGCCCCTGGGACTGGTCACGGTGGATGCCGGCGCGGCCCACAGCTGCGGCGTGGCTGCGGACGGCAGGGCCTTCTGCTGGGGCGAGGGCGCCGATGGCCGGCTCGGCAACGGCGGACAGCAGGATTGGCTGACGCCGGCGCTCGTCTCGGAGTCGCTGCGCTTCGTCGCGATCACGACCGGTACGGCGCACAGCTGTGGCATCTCCACCGCGGGCCAGGCCTACTGCTGGGGCCGGGGTGCAGGCGGGCGGCTGGGCGTCGGGAACCAGCTCACTCG
>JBFIOX010000239.1:0-4303 GCA_041610455.1 Gemmatimonadota bacterium | reverse complement strand
GGCGGCGGCCCGCGGCCCGGGGCCGTACCAACCGAGCAGGGACCTGGCGTTCACCTGGAGCAGGATCCCGGCGTCGTGCCATTCCTTGACGCGATCCAGCGCCGTCGTCACCCCGGCGTACCGCTCCGCGTGCGCCAGCACGGGCCGCCACCCGGCATCGCGCACGGCGCGGAGCTGGTTGCCGGCGAAGGCCGGAATCATGAAGCTCGCGAACTCGACCAGCGCGTAGCGGGAGGCCGCCAGTCGGAGCCGGGGATCGGTGAGATCGGCCTCGGGCGCATCCAGCTTGAACTCGGATCCGCGCGCGACCTCGATGCCCGGGCGCATCCTGGCCACCTCGCGCTCCAGGGCTTCGTGGGCCTCGTCGAAAAGCGCCAGGATCTCCGCCGCCCGGGCCGGGCGCTCGAAGCTGGAGGCGCGGAAATGCGGGGTGGCCGCGACCGTCACCACGCCGTCCGCCGCGAGGACCCGCAGCGCGGCCAGCGCCTCATCGAGGTCCTGCGCCCCGTCGTCGACGCCCGGCAGGACGTGCGAGTGAAGGTCGACGATCGCGCTCCCCCCCGCGGTCATGCGTCCAGGCGCTCGGGCGCCAGCACGCCCACCAGGAATGCGTACTCGAATGCCTTCTCGCGCAGCCACTCGAAGCGGTCGGAGGGCCCGGTGTGCCCGGCCCCCATGTCCGTGCGCAGGAGGAGCAGCTTGTCGTCCGTACGCCGCTCCCGGAGCCGCGCCACCCAGCGCGCCGGTTCCCAGAACTGCACGCGCGGGTCGTTGAGGCCGGCGGTCACCAGCATGTTCGGGTAGGCCGTCTCCCGGACGTTGTCGAAGGGCGAGTAGGAGCGGATGTAGTCGTAGTACTCGGGGCGACGCGGATCGCCCCACTCATCGTACTCGATCACGGTGAGCGGGATGCTGGGATCGAGCATGGTCGCCAGGACATCCACGAAGGGAACCCCGGCCACCACGGCGCCGAACAGCTCGGGACGCATGTTCGTCACCGCTCCCATGAGCAATCCGCCCGCGCTCCGTCCCTGGATGCCCAGCCGGCGTGGTGACGTGTAACCGGTCTCGATCAACCGCTCCGCGCAGCTGATGAAGTCGGTGAACGTCGTCCGCTTGGACAGCATCTTCCCCTGCTGATGCCACGCCTCGCCCAGCTCCCCGCCCCCCCGGACGTGGGCGATGGCGTGCACGAAGCCGCGATCGACAAGGCTGAGGACCTGGACGGCGAACATCGGCTCCAGACAGACGCCGTAGGCGCCGTATCCGTAAAGGAGGCACGGGTTGTCTCCCGTCTGCTCGAGATCGGCGGGGCAGATGAGCGAGATCGGGATCCGGGCCCCATCATCCGCGGTGGCCCACAGGCGCTCCGCCCGGTAGCGCGCGGGGTCGAGACCGGGCACCGACTCGCGCTTCAAGAGGGTGCGCTCCCCGGTCGCGGCGACGACCTCGTACACGGTCGGCGGCGTGACGGGAGAGGACAGCACGTAGCGGAATCGGTCCGTCTCGAACTCGAGGTTGTCGCCCGTCAGGAACGTGCGCACGGACTCCTCGACGTCGATGCGGTACCCGTCCGGGGTCCGGCCCGGGCAGATGCGGAGGTGTCGTTGTCCCTCCTCCCGCTCCACGAGCACCCAGAAGTCGCGGAAGGGCTCGAGTGCCTCGAGCAGGACATGCGGCCGATGCGGAACGGCCTGGGGCCAGGAAGCGGGGTCACCCTTCGGCCGGCCGTCCTCGAGCGGCGCGCACAGGACCCGGAAGTTCAGCGCGTCCTCGTTGGTGCGGACCAGCAGATCGTCTCCCGAGTCGCTCGCCTGGTACTCGATCCCGGGCTTCCGCCCGGCCACAGAGACGGGCATCCGCTCGGGATGGACGGCGTCGAGCAGGAAAGACTCGCGCGTGATCGCGCTCGCGGCTTCGATGAAGATGAAGCGGCGGCTCCGACTCGCTCGCATCGAAAGATGGAAAGCCTCGTGGGGCTCTTCGTACACCAGGGCGTCTTCGGAGGGATCGAAGCCGACGCGGTGCCGATAGACGCGATGCGCCCGCTTGCGCGGATCGCGCGCGATGTAGAAGAGCGTGCGGGAGTCGGCCGCCCAGGCCAGATGCTCGGCCGCCCGCTCGATCCGCTCCGGCAGCGACGCTCCCGTGGCGATCTCGCGAATCCGGAGCGAGTGATCCTCATCGCCGGTCGTATCGAAGACGTAGGCGACGTAGCGGTGGTCGGGACTGACGGCGTGCCCGCCCACGCGGCAGAACGCGTGCGGCGCGGCGATCTCGTTCTCGTCGAGGTAGATCTCCTCCTCGCCGTCGGGGTTGCCGTGCGCGCGCGCCCAGATCCGATAAGGTTTCCCGACCTCGGTGCGGTAGTAGTAGAAGTACTCGCCACGCGGTGCCGGCACCGAGCGATCGCGCTCTTCGATCCGACTCCGAATCTCGGCGTAGATCTCGGCCTCGAGGGCGACGAAGCGCCCCATCTCGCGCTCGGTCCGCTCGTTCTCGGCGGTCAGGAATCCGAGAACCCGAGGATCGTCGCGCCCTCGCAACCACGAGAGGTCGTCCCGGGTGGCGCCCGTCACGCGGTCGGGCCCTCCGCGAGCTTCTCCTGCACGCACCCGGTGAAACGCCCGAACACGATGTCGGCGACCGCCTGGATCACACCCCCCCGACCGAATGAGGCCAGCTTCCCCGTGAGGCTCACGGTCTGGGAGACCCAGACGTGCGTGCCGCCCTCCTCCCGACACGTCAGGTCGCTGGTCATCTGCATGCGGACGCTCCCCGTGCCGCGTTCGTCCCTTCCCTCCCCCGTCATCACCACGTGGTGGGCGTCCGCGTCGAGCTCGTCGAAGCGGATCACGCCCTTGAAGAGGGTGCCGATCGGTCCCAGGCGCATGCCGATCTCGCCCGCGAACGTGCGCTCATCGATCTCCTCCACGAGCTTGGCGCCGGGCAGACACTCCACGATGCGCGCGGGATCCGTGAGGAAGCGCCACACCTCATCCACGGATTGCGGGACATCGAACTCCTTCTCGATCTCGATCGCCATCACGCTCTCCTCAAGCGCTGGATGGTCCGCACCGGCCGCGCCCACCGCTCCGTCCTATATTGCGCTCCTTGCCCGCGCCGAGGACGAACGAGCGGAAGCTGAGACGGGCGAGGGATGGTCGCAAGCAGGCCGACCGACCGCGGCTCGGCCGGAAACCCCGAGGGGAGCGCGCCCCGTGAAGGACGGAATCAAGCAGGTCGTCGAGGGGCTCGCCGCGGCCGGGTACGTGGCCGATCGCCCGATCGCGACGGCGATCCACCTGGCGCTGTCGCTCGAGAAGCCGTTGCTCGTGGAGGGGGCCGCCGGCGTGGGCAAGACGGAGATCGCCAAGGCCCTGGCGAGCTGGCTCGGCGCCGAGCTCATCCGGCTCCAATGCTACGAAGGGCTCGACGTCCACACGTCGCTCTACGAGTGGAACTACCAGAAGCAGCTGCTGCGCATCCGGCTCGAGCCGGACACTGCCGATCCCGGCGCCCTCGAGCGCACGATCTTCGGGCCGGAGTTCCTGCTCGAGCGACCTCTGCTGAGGGCCATTCGGAGCGAGGCGCGCGCGGTCCTCTTGATCGACGAGGTCGACCGGGCGGACGAGGAGTTCGAGGCGTTCCTGCTCGAGCTCCTCTCGGAGTTCCAGGTCTCCATCCCCGAGCTGGGCACCCTCGCGGCGCGGACGCGCCCCGTGGTCGTGCTCACCTCGAACGGCACCCGCGAGCTCTCCGATGCCCTGCGTCGCCGCTGCCTCTACCTGTGGATCGACTATCCCGACGCCGCGAAGGAGCTCGAGATCCTCCGCCTGCACGATCCGGAGCTGGATGCAGCGCGCGCCCGCGAGGCCGTCGGACTCGCGCAACGTCTGCGCGGAGAGCGGCTGGCCAAGCCTCCGGGCGTGGCCGAGACGCTCGACTTCGCGGCGGCGCTCCGCGCCCTGGGATCGCGGCGGCTGGACCTCGAGAGCGCGCGGGACGCGCTCGGGACGCTCATCAAGGATCCGCACGACCTCGCGGTCCTCGGCTCCGAGCGGCTCGCGCAACTCCTCGCACCGCCGGACAGGGAAGATGGGCCGGCGTGAGCGGCCCGCACCGGCTCGGGGGGAGCGGCCGGCGCCCGTGAGCGTCGGCCCGCCGCGGTCGGGGGGGCCGCGCCGGGTCGCGCTCCTCTGCCGCGCGCTCCGCGCCGAGGGCGTGAACTGCTCGCTCCCCGAGTCGGTGACGGCGCTGCGCGCCCTGCCCTGGCTGGAGGCGCGCGATGTGGAAGACGTGC
>JBFIOX010000238.1:0-4321 GCA_041610455.1 Gemmatimonadota bacterium | reverse complement strand
GCCTCGGCGCGCCGAGGCGTTCGGTCTGGAGTTTCCCAAAGGCATGCTGTTGCTCGGGGTGCCGGGCTGCGGTAAGAGCCTCTGCGCCAAGGCCGTCGCCATGGAGTGGCGCCTTCCCCTGCTCAAGCTCGACCCCTCCAACCTGTACAACAAGTACATCGGCGAGAGCGAGCGGAACTACAAGCGCGCGATCGCCACGGCCGAGCGCATGGCCCCGGTGATCCTTTGGATCGATGAGCTCGAGAAAGCGTTCGCGGGAGCCGGCGATCAGGATGCGGGGGTCACGCAGCGCATTCTGGGGAGCTTCCTGTCGTGGCTCCAGGACCGCAGGGGCGACGTCTTCGTGGTGGCCACCGCCAACGATGTGACCCGGCTGCCGGCCGAGTTCCTGCGAAAGGGACGGTTCGACGAGGTGTTCTTCGTGGATCTGCCGGACGAGGAGGTGCGGGAGGAGATCTTCCGCATTCACCTGGCGAAGCGCGCCCAGGACGTGTCCCGCTTCGACATCGGGCGGCTGGCCGCCGCGTCGGAGGGCTTCTCCGGCTCGGAGATCGAGCAGACGGTGGTGGCGGGGCTGTATTCGGCGTTCTCCGACGGGGTTTCGCTCTCGACCGAGACGGTGTTGGCCGAGATCGGCGCCACGCAGCCCCTTTCACAGATGATGGCCGAGAAGGTCGAGGGGCTGCGCGCGTGGGCCGAGGGTCGAACCGTACGCGCGCATTGAGCGGGCTCCGGAAGATTCTCCCCTTCGCGTCAAGCGACTCCAATTCACGGACACGGGCACGCAACGGTACGCGGTCGGCGTCCAGCGCACGCTTCCCGTTCTGCCCGCCGCTCCTCCCGATGGCGCGGTCGGCGCGCCACCGGGCCGCCGCCCTCAGCGGTAGGTGACGATCTCGGCGAGCGGTTTCTTTCGCACATCGGGGACGAGGGCTCCGGGGGCGGGGTATCCGACCACCAGGAGCAGAAAAGGTCGCTCGTTCGACGGTCGCTCCAGCACCTCGTTGAGGAATCCCATGGGGCTCGGCGTGTGGGTGAGGGTGGCCAGCCCCGATCGATGCAGCGCGGCGATGAGGATGCCGGTCGCGATGCCGACCGATTCCGTCACGTAGTAGTTCTTGAGCTTGACCTCGTCACGAACGGCGTAGCTCTCGGCGAAGATCGCGATGAGCACCGGCGCCCGCTCGAGGAACGGCTTGCGCTCGTCGGTACCGAGCGCGGCGAGGGCCTCCAGCCACTCCGGCGGCGCGCGGCGCTCGTAGAAGTCGCGCTCTTCGACTTCGGCGGCCTCCCGGATGCGCGCCTTGAGCGATGGATCCCGCACCACGACGAAGTGCCAGGGCTGACGGTTGGCGCCGTTGGGAGCGGTGCCCGCCGCTTGGAGACACGCGTCGATGACGTCCGGGGGGACCGGTTCTTCGGAGAAGTCGCGCACGGTGCGGCGCCGGCACATCTCGTCACGAAAGGCCCGCGCCCGTTCGAGCATCTCGGCCTCTTCGTAGCGCCGATAGGTCGTCAGCGGGACGGGTCGATAGGCCGAGCCGCTCATGCCTCCGCGGGATCGGCCTCGGCGGGCGGCGGGCGGCCGATCGCGGCCCGGATGCGGCGGATCTGATCCAGGTGCACGAGATCGTGCGCGGCGACCAGACGCAGGACCGTCCGCAGCGATTCGACGCCTCGTTCCGGGTGCACGGCCTCGCGGTCGAGCGCCGCGTCAGGAATCGCAGTGACGAGACGGAGGTTGGCGAGACGCAAGGCCCGGAGCGGATCGAGGGCGTCCTCGAGCCCGGCATCGGGGGACCACAGCGCGGCGGCCCATTCGTCCTGGTCCATGGGCTCCAGGTCGGGGCGGTCCTCGGCCAGGATGCGGCGCATGCGCATGCCCTGCACCAACTCGGTGTCCGCCAGGTGCTGCACGACCTGCAGGATGGACCATTTCCCCGGCGCCTCGGGCTCCACCAGGGCCGCCTCGTCGAGCCCCTCGAGGGCGGCGGGGAGCCGCTCGAACAGGGCCGACAGCTCCACCACGGGGTCGGCGTCGCCCAACCGGGAGAGCAGCGCCTCCCGGTAGGCGGGGTCGGCGCCCCGGGTCAGCGTGGGGTCGCTCACCGGATCCCCACCTGTCCCTTCACCGACTCGATCAGCTTGGCCGAGTCGTAACCGACGCCGTCCTTGAAGACGATGACCGCGTTCTTGATGACCTCGGAGTCCTCGTCCAGCGCTCCGCGCAGCACTACGAGATCGGCCAGCTTCCCCGGCTCCACGGTGCCCAGCTCGTCGTCCACGCCGAGGATCTTGGCGCCGTTCACGCTCACGATCTGCACCACGGTCGTGGGATCGAAGCCCGCCTCCAGCAGCAGCTGGTAGTTGCGCTGATCCCCGAAGCCCGCGATGGCGCCGCCGATCCCGGTCGGATCGACGCCGGCCGCGAGCACACCCCCGGCCTCCACGAAACCGCGCTCGAAGGCCATCGTCTTCTGCAGGTGCTCCTCACGGAACGGCCAGTTCGGGTTCGCCTCGATCTGATCCACCATCTCCACGTACGCCTCGCGCACCTCGGGGGCCATGGCCTCGAGCGTGCGCTCCTCCAGCACGCGGCGGCCTTTGACCAGCGGCTCGATGACCGCCATCGTCGAGGTCATCCCGACACCGGCCTCGACCATCTTGAGGATGACCGCGCGGGCCTTCTCGCCGCTCGGGTCACCCCGCTCGCCCACCACCACCATCGAGTTGGGCGGGCACTCGTCGGGCTGCTTCCGCGGATCGAAGTCCGTCGCCGTATCGAACCCGTGCTCGATGTTGTCCATCCCCAGCTCGACGCCTTCCTCGAACGTGATGGAGCAGAGATGCCCCGTCACCCGGATGCCTTGCGCGTGGGCCTCCTCCACGATCGCGGCGAGCGCGTCCCGGCGGATGGTCGTGTACACCTTGATCCAGGTCGCCCCCTCGCCGGCCCAGTAGCGCACGAAACGGCGGGCTTCCTCGGGCGTCGACACCAGGGCCATGTCGCTCAGCGCCGGACCGGGCCCGGTCACGTAGGGCGCGGTGATGTGCATCCGCGGCCCCGGAGACCGGCCGGCCTCGATGTTGGCGCTGACGTTGAGGTCGGCGTAGGGCGACACGCTCCCGGTCGTGCGGATGGTGGTGACGCCGGCCGCCAGGTAGAGGCGGGGCGACGTGAAATTCCCCTGGGCCTGCCGACCTCCGGCGCCCATGAAGAACATGTGGTTGTGCAATCCGACCATTCCGGGGATGACCGTGTGTCCCGACAGGTCGTGCACGTCGGCGCCGGCGGGAATCTGCACGCTGGCCGACGCGCCGACGGCGCGAATCCGGCCCCCATCGATGAGGATCGTCTGGTTGCGACGGATCGGTCCGCCGGTGCCATCGATGAGCGTGACGCCGGTGAGGGCGACCGTGGGACCCGGCACGCTGACGAACTCGCGCACCGACTCGGACAGGCGGTCGGCCGATTGCGCGCTCAGCGGTGCGGCCGCGATCAGCGAGGCGATGAGAAAGGGTAGGGCCCGGCGGGCCTCGTACGCGAGACGTTGGCGCATGGGTGTGACTCCTGTGATCCGATCCGACGACTCCGCGGCGCCGCCGCTTCGCCCCGGCACGACGTAACGTCGAGATCCGTCCCGCTCAGTTGGATCCCGTCCTTGTCCGCCTGACGACTCTCCGGCGCGGCTCAGTGTGGCGGATTCGGGCCGACGCCGCCATTGGGCGCCACCTCGAACACCATCCGCATGCCGGCTTCGAGGTGCTCGGCGACGTGACAGTGCAGCATCCAGCGGCCGGGATTGGACAGTTCGAGCATTAGATCCAGCGTGCCACCCGCCGGCACGAGCGCGGTGTCCTTCCACGCGAGATTGTCGTTCGCCACGCCGTTCACCGCGAGGACCAGGAAGCGTTGGCCGTGGATGTGGATCGGGTGGTGCATCTGGTGCAGGGTCTGGCGCACGCTGCGGAGCCGGACCTTCACGAGATCGCCGACCGCGAACCGCCACCCGATCTCGTGGTTCTCCCTACCGGTCTCGGCATCGCGCAGGATCCAGGCGACCTCTTCGGACGTCGCCATGAGGTTCATCATGGGCATCGTGCCGGACCACTCGACCGGGTGGAAATAGGCCGAATCGACCTGCATCAGGCGATCGACGGGAAGCGGGAAGCCGCGCGCACGCATGTCCAGCTCGAGCGTCTTGTCCACCGGCCCGGCGAAGCGCGGGCGGTAGGGGGCCAGCTCCGCTTGGGTCCGGGAGCTCTCGCGCAGCGACCAGAACGTCGCGGCCAGATCCGGGATCGCCGGCTCCTCACCGGC
>JBFIOX010000237.1:0-4322 GCA_041610455.1 Gemmatimonadota bacterium | reverse complement strand
GCCCGGCCGGCGCGGGGTACCGGGGCACTCCAGGCGGCGTCAGCCTGGTCGAAGCGTGCCCAGCAGGATGTTGACCAGCAGCAGAAAGCCGATGATGGAGCCGAGCAGGGCGTTCCGCTTGCGGAAGGTCACGAACGCGGCGCTCTCCTCGCCGGCCGCGGCCACGGCCTCCGCCGCACGCGCCAGGCGACCGGCGTTGGGAATCTGCAGCGCCAGCGTCAGCACGAACGCCGTCACCCCCAGCAGCTGCATCTGGAAAAGCCAATGGTTCGGGAAGGGCCGGAAGAAACCGTAGTCGAGGACGCTCATGAGCGCGAAGCCCGACCCCACCGCGAGGATCGCCCCCACGAGCCCCGGTCCCTTGAGCAGGTCGCAGGTGGCCCGGTAGGTGAAGGCGATGACGCCGCGGTCGCCACCCCGACGGGCGCGCACCGAGAGGATCGCCATGGTGAGCGTGATCCCCAGCCACAGGACGATGCCGAGGACGTGGAGGAAGAGTAGGATTCCGCGCGAGTTCATGACGATGAAGCTCCGCCCGCGGTGCGGAGCGGTCAAGTGCCCGGGGGCGGCACGGGGCGCGCCGCGTTGACGGCCACCTCCCCGGGGAGCACCATCCGGCCATGACGCCGACGGCCGCGGGTCCACGCGGGGCGCCCACGAAGGCGCTCATCGACGAGCTCGAGAGCCTGCTGGGCGACCGGGTCTCCACCGCGCCCGCGATTCGTGACCAGCACGGGGGCGACGAGTCGTTCCACCCCATCCACGCGCCGGACGCGGTGACCTTCCCCCGCTCGACCGAGGAGGTGGCGGCGATCGTCCGCGCCTGCGCCCGCCACCGGGTGCCGGTGATCCCGTTCGGGGCGGGCACCTCGCTCGAGGGTCACGTGCACGCCCTGCGCGGCGGGGTGACCATCGCCACGAGCGGGCTCGACCGCCTGCTCGAGCTGAACCTCGAGGACATGGACTGCCGCGTGGAGGCCGGGCTCACGCGCGAGGGGCTCTCGCGTCATCTCAAGAACTGCGGCCTCTTCTTTCCGATCGATCCGGGTGCCGACGCGACCCTGGGAGGCATGGCCGCGACCGGCGCCTCGGGCACCACGACGGTGCGCTACGGCACGATGCGCGAGAACGTCCTCGGCCTCACGGTCGTCCTGGCCGATGGACGGGTGCTGCGGACGGGCGGCCGGGCCCGGAAATCATCGGCCGGCTACGACCTCACGCGCCTGCTCCTCGGATCCGAGGGCACCCTCGGGGTCATCACCGAGGTGGCCCTGCGTCTGCACGGGCTGCCGGAGGCCGTCGCGGCCGCCGTGTGCTCGCTCCCCACCCTCCAGAGTGCCGTGGAGGCGGTCATCCTCACCATCCAGCACGGGATCCCGGTGGCCCGCGCCGAGCTGCTGGATGATGTGCAGATGGACGCGGTGAACCGCTTCGCGGGCCTCGGCTATCCCGTCCGACCCACGCTCTTCTTCGAGTTCCACGGCAGCCCGGGGGGCGTCGAGGAGCAGTCTCGGGCGGTGGGCGAGATCGTCTCGGAGCTGGGCGGTACCGACTTCGAGTGGGCGACCCGCGCGGAGGCGCGCAACGCGCTGTGGAAGGCGCGGCACGAGGCGTATTACGCCGCGCTTGCCCTCCAGCCCGGGGCCAAGGGCTGGGCGACGGACGTCTGCGTGCCCATCTCGCGATTGGCCGACTGCCTGGTGGAGACCCGTCGCGACATCGATGCCGAGGGCCTGCTGGCCCCCATTGTGGGGCACGTGGGCGACGGCAACTTCCACGTGCTGTTCATTCTCGATCCGGACGACCGGGAGACGTTCGCCAAGGCCGAGCGCGTGAACGCGCGCATGATCGAGCGCGCCCTGGCGGCGGGCGGGACGTGCACCGGCGAGCACGGGATCGGATACGGCAAGATCCCCTTCCTCGCCGCCCAGCACGGCGAGGCGGTCGATGCCATGCGGGCCCTCAAGCGCGCGCTGGATCCGCACGACCTCATGAACCCGGGCAAGCTCTTCGCATGAGGGGTCCGTCGCGGCGCGGGCCGCAGTCGGGGACCACCCAGTGGAAGCGCCGGCTACGCGCCGGGCTGTGGGTGGCCGCGGTGCCGCTCGCCGCCTGCGCGGGCGAGCGGCCGCAAGGCTACGAAGTGGCCGACCTGCTCATCCTCGGCGGGCGCGTCATGGACCCCGAGTCGGGGTTGGACGCCGTCCGCGACGTGGCCATCGTCGACGGCGCCATCGCCGCGGTGGAGGCCGGCGGTCTGACCGGGCGCGACACGCTCTCGGCCCAGGGGCTCGTGGTCGCTCCCGGGTTCATCGACCTCCACGCGCACGGCCAGGACTCGGTCAGCGCGCGCCTGCAGGCCCTGGATGGTGTCACCACCGCGCTCGAGATGGAGATCGGCGTGTGGCCCGTGGGCGACTGGATCGCCTCGCGGGAGGGACGCGCTCTGACCCACTACGGCGCCACCGTCAGCCACCTTGGCGCGCGCGTGGGGCTTCTCACCGGGCTGGAGGTGGGGAACGCGATGACGCTCCCCCCCGGGAGTCCGACTCCGTTCGGCTCGTCGGCCGTGTACGCGGGGCTCTCCGACGAACAGACGGTGGAGCTGATGGGCCTCCTGCGGCGCGGGCTCGACGAGGGCGCTCTGGGGATCGGGGTCGGACTGACCTACGCGCCGGGGGCCTCGCGCTCCGAGATCTTCACGACATTCCAGCTCGCCGCCGCGACCGGGGCGGCGGTGTACGTGCATCTGCGCGGGGCCGACTCCGGCGGCATCCTGGGCGGCTTCCAGGAGGTCATCGCCGATGCGGCGGCCACGGGCGCGGCGCTGCACATCGTCCATCTCAACTCCAGCGCCGACGAGATGGCCCGCACGGCGCTCGAGATGATCCGGGGCGCCGCGGAGCACGGCGTCGACGTGACGACCGAGGCGTATCCGTACACGGCCGGATCGACCTTCATCGAGTCCGCCCTGTTCGATTCCTGGGAGGGCGCCGACGACTCCGTCTACGCGCGGCTGCAATGGCCGGGCACGCCCGGCCGGCTCGACGCGGAGAGCTTCCGGCGCTATCGCGAGCAGGGGGGCTACGTGGTGATCCACGGCCGCGACGAGGGCACCAACCAGTGGATCGTGGCGCAGCCCGATGTCATGGTGGCGAGCGACGGGATCTCGTACCTGTACGGCGCGGTGCACCCCAGAGGCGCCGGGACCTTCGCGCGGGTCCTCGGGCACTACGTGCGCGAGCGCGAGGCCCTGAGCCTCATGGAGGCCCTCTCGAAGATGACGATTCAGCCGGCCCGTCGCGTCGAGCGGTTCGTCCCCGCGATGCGCGCGAAGGGTCGCCTGCGCGTGGGCGCCGACGCGGATGTCGTGGTCTTCGATCCGCGCACCGTCATCGATCGCGCGACGTATGCCGACCCGGCCGAACCTTCGGAGGGGTTCAGGTACGTCCTGGTCGGAGGCACGCCGGTGGTCCGCGAAGGCGCGGTGGTCGACGGGGTGTACCCGGGTCGGGCGATTCGCGGCGTCCGCCCCTAGATGCGACGAGGCCCTGATGCGACGGGGCTCACAGATGCGACAAGGCCCCTAGATGCGACGAGGCCCGGCCCCCGAGGGGACCGGGCCTTTCCAGATGTCGGCTCTCGCTCGCTTTGGGAAGCGCCGCGGCTCGGCTCAGCCGGCGCTCATCGAGAACACCCGGTCGTCCACCGGCACGTTGATCTGCACCGTCGTGAAGGTCAGCACCTGCTGCCCTATCGGCGTGTCGATGGTGATCGAGTAGGGGAAGAGAAGCCCTCCCACGCTGCGATAGTCCCTGAACCGGGTGCCCGTCTGGGTCCCCGCCGAGAGGCCCTCGATCTTGAGTGGGACGTAGCGGGCCGCGTCGAGGTAGTAGTAGCTGACCGACCCGTTCTTCTGGGTCAGCTCGAGCTTGAGCACCTCGGTGCCCTCGAGCACCTCGCGTCCGAGCAGGCGCACCTGGTGCCCATCCTCCCTCCAGCCGATCAGGGGGCCGTCCAAATCGGCCTGCTCGATGATGAGCTGCGCCGTTTGGGGGTCGGCCTGCTGGGGCTCGGTGGAGCCGGAGAAGGGCATGATCTGCCACGCCGTCTTGCCGTCGTAGGCCTGCACGATCTGCATACCCTGCAACATCATCTCGATGCGGGCCTTGGCGGGCCGCTTCTGCACGATCGAGAACGGGCCCTCCATCATGCCGCCCGAGATGGAGATCGTGCCCGAAGCCTTGAGGGTCTGCAGGCCGCGCCATCCCTCGACGCCGCCGATCGCCGCGAAATGCTTGGCCAGCACCTCGTCCACCGTC
>JBFIOX010000236.1:0-4346 GCA_041610455.1 Gemmatimonadota bacterium | reverse complement strand
CTCTCCACGCCGCCCGACCGGCCGCCGAGGGCCTGGGCCTACCCGCCGCGCTGGCGGATCGCCTCCACCTGGTGGTCGATGATGCTCGCGGGCGTCCAGTCGCCCTCGCAACCGGCGATCTCGAACAGGAAGTTCCGGAGGATCTCGTCTCCCCGCGTGGTGTGCGCCACCTCGGGGTGGAATTGGACCCCCCAGATACCGCGCTCCTCCGACCAGATCGCCGCGACGGAGTTCTCGGTGGTCCCGATCACCTCGAAGCCGGGCGGCGGCGAGGGGAGCGCGTCGCCGTGGCTCATCCACACCTGGGTCGCCTCGCCCGTCGAGAAGCCTCGGAACAGGCCTCCGGCTTGCTGGACCTGCAGCTCCGCGCGCCCGTACTCGCGGCGGTCGGCGCGCCGGACCTCGCCCCCCACGAGCTGGGCGATGAGCTGCATGCCGTAGCAGATGCCCAGGATCGGGACGCCCAGCGACAGGATGCCGGGGTCGGCCGTGGGCACGCCCTCGTCGTACACGCTGGCGGGCCCTCCGGAGAGGATGATCGCGCGCGGGGAAAACGCGCGGATCCACTCGAGGTCTCGCGAGGGCGGGTGCACCTCGCAGTAGACGCCCTCCTCGCGGATACGCCGAGCGATGAGCTTGGTGTACTGGGATCCGAAATCCAGGATGAGCACCCGACTCACGTCGATCTTCCTCCTCGGCGGCCTCGCGTCAGTAGGCGCGGGCCCAGATGACTTCGGCCTCGGACGCGCCGCCACACACGAGACATCGCTCCGGAGGCGACTCGGACCGGAACTCCGGGTCGGGGATCACGCGGATCGTCGCTTTCGCTTCGTCCTTGGCGCGGGCCGTGCAGTCCGCCCCGCCGCACCACCCGGCGTACCCGAAGCCCGGCGTCTCGTCGAGCCAGGCCACGAACTCCTCGAATCCCTCGAACCCGCGACGCGACCCCGCCTCCCGGCGGGCCTGTGCCTCGGCGAGCAACCCCGCCTGCATCGATTCCAGCAACGGGGGAAGCGTCCCCGCCGCCGCGTCGAGCCCCAGCCTCGATTTCCGTTCGTCGTCGTCCCCGACCCAGCGACGGACCAACATGGTGTGTCCGCCAACCAGGTCGCGCGGACCGAGCTCGAGCCGGACGGGCACGCCCTTGCGCTCCCATTCGTAGAACTTGGCGCCGGGATTGCGCGTGTCCCGAGCGTCCAGGTGGGCGCGCACCCCCGCGTCGGTCAGGCGCGCGCGCAGCTGCTCGGCGGCCTCGAGGACCGCCGTCCGCTCTTCGTCGCTCTTCCAGATCGGCACGATCACCGCCTGGTGCGGCGCGAGTCGGGGAGGCAGCACGAGACCCTCGTCGTCCCCGTGCGACATGATCAGGCCGCCGATGAGGCGTGTGGACACGCCCCACGAGGTGCTCCACACGTATTCGTGCTGCCCCCCCTCGGTCTGGAACTGCACGCCGAAGGCGCGGGCGAAGTTCTGCCCCAGATGGTGGCTGGTGCCGGACTGCAAGGCCTTGCCGTCCCGCATGCGGGCCTCGAGCGCGTAGGTGCGCAGGGCCCCGGCGAAGCGCTCCTCGGGGGTCTTCTCGCCCGTGACCACGGCGAGCGCCATGTCGTCGTCCTGAAACCGTCGGTACACCCCCAGCATGCGGCGCGCTTCCTCTTCCGCCTCGGCCTCCGTGGCGTGCGCCGTATGCCCCTCCTGCCAGAGAAACTCGGTGGTGCGGAGGAAGGGCCGGGTCCGGAGCTCCCAGCGGACCACGTTTGCCCACTGGTTCAGCAGGACCGGGAGGTCGCGGTAGGACTGGATCCAATCGCCGAGGATGGGCCAGATGATCGCCTCGGAGGTGGGCCGCACCACGAGCGGCTCCTCGAGCTCCTTCCCGCCCGCGTGGGTGACCACCGCGGTCTGGGGCGCGAACCCCTCCACGTGCTCTGCCTCGCGATCCAGCGCCGACTTCGGGAGGAAGAGCGGGAAGTAGGCGTTCTCGTGACCCGTCTCCTTGAACATGCGATCCAGGCTCGCCTGCATCAGCTCCCAGATCCGGTATCCGTAGGGACGGATCACCATGCAGCCGCGCACGGGGGATTGTACCGCCAGCTCGGCCTCCGCGACGATCTCGTTGTACCAGGCCGAGAAGTCTTCGCCCTGCGGCGTCAGGCCCTTCCGGCTCATTCGGGGTCCGCCTCCACCAACGACGCGATCGTCACCTCACGCTCCTCCCCCGTGGCCATCTCTCGCACCATGACGATGCCGCGCGACAACTCGTCGGGACCGATCACGATGGCCCGGGTCGCGCCCGTCTGATCCGCGGCCTTGAACTGACGGCTCACGCCGCGCTGCCTCAGGTCGTACGTCACTCTGCGCCCGCGATCTCGTAGGGCGTGGGCGATCTCGAGCAGCGCGGGGCGCTGCTCTTCGCTCACGCAGATGAGGTAGTCGTCGACGCGGACGCCCATCTCCGGGACCAGATCCAGATCGGCCAGCAGCTCGGTCAGGACAACGTCGCCCATGCCGAACCCCAGCGCCGGCAGATCGACCCCGCCCAGCGCCGCCAACAGGTCATCGTAGCGACCGCCGCCGCAGATGGCCCGCAGCTCGCCGCTCCGCTCCCACATCTCGAACACCGTGCCTGTGTAGTATGCGAGCCCGCGCACGAGTGCCGCGTCGAACTCGAGGTAGGCCCCCAGGCCGGCGGCCGCGAGGTGGTCGAGTACCCGGGAGAGTCGGCCGGCCGCGTCGCCGACCTCGGGCGACCGGTCACCGTGCGCCGCGAGATCGTCGAGGGACATGTCCCGGAGCTCCAGCAAGCCGCCGATCTCTTTCGCCCCGACGCCGATCTGGGTCAGGCGCTCCCGCACCCGGTCCTCTCCCTCGCGCTCCAGCTTGTCCAGCGCCTGGAAGGCCTGGAGGTGCCGGGCTTCGTCGATCCCGTGCGCCGAGAGAAAGGCGGCGAGCAGTCTGCGGTCCGAGATTCGAACCACGAAATGCCGCTCGCGCAGGCCCAGCTCGCGCAACGCATCGATTCCGGCCGCGATGATCTCGGCATCCGCGAGGGGATCGGTCTCCCCCACGATGTCCATGTTGAGCTGGAAGTGCTCGCGCAGACGCCCGCGCTGGGGACGTTCGTAGCGGAAGAGCTGCGGGATCGAGAACCACCGAATGGGCTTGGGAAGCGCGCCGGCGCGAGCGGCGATCATGCGCGCGAACGTCGGCGTCATCTCGGGCCGCAGGGCCACGGCCCGGCCGCCCTTGTCCTCGAAGCTGTAGAGCTGACCCACGATCTCCTCGCCGGACTTGCGCGTATACAGCTCGAGCGGCTCCAGGGGCGGACCATCGTACTCGGCGAAGCCGTACCGCTCGGCGACGCGGCGCCATGCCGCGAAGACGTGCTCCCGCCGAGTCAGCTCCTCGGGGAAGAAGTCGCGAAAGCCCGTGAGGCTCTGGATTCCCTGGGAATTCATTGGGCGCGCAATGTACCGGGCTCGATTCGAGGGCGGCAAGAAAACCCCCGCCTGGCCCGTTCCGGCCGGCTCGCTGCGCGACATCGGCGCTCGAGCCGGGCGGTCTGCCTCGCGACCTCCGGGAAAACGCGAAGGCCGCCCGCGATGCACGAGCGGCCTTCGGCGTGCGGTCCGAGGCGCGGCGCGGCCGCGCGGACTTCAAGCAGCGGCGCAGAAACGATCGTACGCGGATTTCAGGTCGGTGGCGATGTCCTCCGCTTCCCGCCCCTCGATCTGATGTCTCTCGAGCATGTACACGAGATCCCCGTCGCGCAGGAGCCCGATCGCGGGCGACGAGGGACGGATCCCGGCGAAGTACTCCCGGGCCCGCGCCGTGGCCTCGATGTCCTGACCCGCGAACACCGTGACGATGAGGTCGGGCTGTACGACATGCCCCATGGCCATCGCCACCGCCGGCCGCGCGTTGCGCGCCGCGCACCCGCACACGGAGTTCACCACCACGAGCGTCGTCCCCGGGTGCCCCTGCAAGGCCAGGTCGACTTCCTCGGGGGTCCGCAACTCCCGTACGCCGAGCCGGGTCAGCTCGTCACGCATCGGTTGCACCAATGTCGGATCGTATAGCATTCCTCGAATCATCCCTTCGCTGTCGTTCACTCGACGTACCGGCCACGGCGGCGCCGCACCCGGCGCGCGTGGTGAATTACCCGCCGTCGCGCCCTCGGATCCCGATCGGCGCCCCGCCCCCGAGCGCGGTGCGCGCATCTCCGACGGTATGGGCCGATCCGGTCACCAACACCGTTCCGGCGCCGGCGCGCTGGCGCGCCGCTTCGACGGCCGCGGCCAGATCTTCTTCGACCGACACGGGCGCCCCCTCGGGCCCGAGCGCCG
>JBFIOX010000235.1:0-4389 GCA_041610455.1 Gemmatimonadota bacterium | reverse complement strand
TGCGGTAGATCTCGGGATACGTCATCCCCAATCGAACCCCGCGGTGCCCGAGCATCGGGTTCACTTCCTTCAGGGCGCGGGCCCGCTTGAGGATGGCTTCCTTGCGGGCGATCACCTCGTCCACGAGGCGCGTATTGGCCAGCTGCGACTGGTTCAGATCCGGCGCGGCCCCGGGCGACCCCAGGAGCTGCACCGTGTCGGAGAGGACCTCCATGCCCTGCACGGCTTCGCGCAGTCGAGCCAGGTGTGCGATCTCGTGTTCCAGCTGCTGCTCGTCCGGCAGGAACTCGTGGATGGGCGGATCGAGGAGCCGGATGGTCACCGGGCGCGGCGACATGACTTCGAACACCTGCCGGAAGTCCTCGCGCTGGATGGGCAGCAACCGGTCGAGCGCCGCCACGCGGTCCTCGGTCGACTCGGCCATGATCATGTCCAGCACGATGGGCAGCCGTTCGGTGGCGTTGAACATGCGCTCGGTGCGGCACAGGCCGATGCCCATGGCTCCGTACTCGATGGCGCGTCGGGCATCGTCGGGCGTGTCCGCGTTGGCCCGCACCTGGAGCCGCGCGTGGGCATCGGCCCACGTGAGGAGGCGGCGCAGCTCGCCCGAGAAATCGGGCTCCACCATCGGCACCTCGCCCAGGTAGATGTTCCCGGTGGTCCCGTCGATCGTGATCACGTCGCCTTCTTCGATCACCGTGCCGCCGGCCACCGCCCGCCGGGCCCGCATATCCACCTGGATGCCTTCCGCGCCCGCCACGCAGGGCTTCCCCATGCCGCGGGCCACCACGGCCGCGTGCGAAGTCTTCCCTCCGCGGCTGGTGAGGATGCCGCGGGAGGCGAAGAAGCCGTGGATGTCCTCCGGCTTGGTCTCCTCCCGCACCAGTATCACGTCGCGGCCCTGCTGGCCCAGCTCCTCGGCCCGGTCGGCGTCGAACACCGCTTCCCCGCGCGCCGCCCCGGGCGAGGCGGGGAGGCCCGTCCCGATCGGCGTGGCGTCGACGGCCGGATGGAGCTGGGGATAGAGGAGCTGCTCGAGATGGCCCGGATCGACGCGCATGAGCGCTTCTTCCTTGGAGACGAGACCCTCTTCGTGCATCTCCACGGAAGTCCGCACCATGGCCGACGCGTTCATCTTGCCGTCGCGCGTCTGCAGGCAATAGAGCTTGCCCTTCTCGATGGTGTACTCGAAGTCCTGCACCTCGCGGTAGTGGGATTCGAGCTTGTGCCGAAGCTCCTCGAGCTGCCCGTACAGCGTGGGGCTCTCCCCCTTCATGTCCGAGACCGGCTTGGGCGTCCGGATGCCTGCGACCACGTCCTCGCCCTGGGCGTTCACCAGGTACTCGCCGTACAGCACGTTCTCGCCCGTGCCCGGGTCGCGGGTGAACGCGACCCCCGTCGAGCAGTCGTCGCCGAGGTTGCCGAACACCATCGTGACGACGTTGACCGCCGTGCCGTTCGCCATGTCGGAGGTGATGCCGAACTCGCGACGGTAGTCGACCGCCCGGCGACCCATCCAGGAGTTGAACACGGCCTTGATGGCGATCTCGAGCTGCTCGAACGGGTCCTCGGGGAACGGCCGGCCGGTCGCTTCCATGACGACGCCCAGGAACCGGTCGGCGATGTCCTCGAGCTGGTCGGCGCGCAGGTCCACGTCGTGCTCGGCCCCCGCGCGCCGCTTGACGCGCTCGAACTCCTCGTCGAAGCGCTCATCCTCGATGCGCAGCGCCACCTTGCCGAACAACTGGATGAAACGGCGGTACGCATCCCAACCGAAGCGCGGGTCGGAGGTGTGCGCGATGAGACCGCCCAAGGTCTCGCGATTGAGCCCGAGGTTGAGGATCGTGTCCATCATTCCGGGCATGGAGAGGGCGCTCCCCGAGCGCACGGACACGAGCAGCGGGTCTTCGGCGTGGCCGAACCCCTTTCCGGTCTTGGACTCGAGCGACGCCATGGCCGCGTGCACCTGGTCGAGCAGCCCCGCCGGGAGCGCGCCCTCCGGCGAATCGAGATAGGCGAGACAGGCCTCGGTGGTGATGACGAAGCCCGGAGGGACCTCGATCCCTATCTGCGTCATTTCGCAGAGGTTGGCGCCCTTGCCGCCCAGCAGCTTCTTGTTCTTGCCGTCGCCCTCTTCGAACGAATAGAGCCACGTCCGGCGACCGGCCCCGTTCCGGCTACGCGGCCCAGGTGAGGACTTGGCGGTGCGGTCGCGTCGCGTCGCGGCCTTCGACGCCTCGGTCTGCGAATCCATGGTCGCTCGCTTGGAGTGGGGGCGGCGCCCGGTCGGCGCGCGCCGACCCCGGCGGGACGCGCCGGACGCGAGCGATCAACGTCGTCGCCGCGGCCCCTCCGTTCAAGGGCCCCGGGCGGCTCAGTCGGGCAGGTTCCGCAGCGCTGCCCCGATGAGCGCCCGCACCTCCCCCGTCATGCCCCAGTGGCTCCGCAAGTCGTTTTCTTGGCGCCGCACGCGCCCCAGCGACTGTCGGATCCCCTCATCGACGCCGGAGAATCCCTCGACGGTCTCGCGACCCAGCTCGCGCCGCTCGCGCCCAAACGCCTCTCCCGCGCACCAGCCCAGGCCTCTCGTCAGGTGAGGGACGAGAGGCGAGGAAGCGGGCCGCGCGGGTTGCGGGGCGCCCGCGGGGGACGGCAAGCTTCGACGCCCGAGATCGACCCCGGCGCGAACCCCTGAAGAGCGCGGACGTTCTCGACGTGAGCCCGGACATCCGACACTTGACCATCGCGCGCCGCGTCCGCTTCGCGCTGCGCGGGAAGGCGCATGCGGGCACGACCCAGATCTGGTTCGGGCTCCACGGCTACAACCAGCTGGCACACCGCTTCGTCAGCCATCTCGGGTGTCTGGACGACGAACGGCGACTGCTCGTGGCGCCGGAGGGCCTGCACCGCCACTACATCGACCACGCGGCCCGCAAGGTCGGCGCGTCCTGGATGACGAGCGAAGACCGCCTCACCGATATCGAGGATTACGTGGCGTACCTCGACCGCCTGTACGACCACGTGCTGGCCGAGGGAGAGGTCGACCGCGCGAACGTGCGGGTGTGCGGGTTGGGGTTCTCGCAGGGGGTGCACACGCTGAGCCGATGGGTGGCCTACGGTGCCGCGCGGCTCGACCGGATCGTGCTTTGGGGGGCGACGCTCCCGCCCGATCTCGATCTCGCGGCGAACCGGGAGGCGTTCGCCGGCCCCGACCTCATCCTCGTGGTGGGAGACCGCGACGAGTTCTACGGAGCCGAGTCGGTCCGGGCCCAGGAGCAGCGGCTGGCCGAAGCGGGCATCCCCTTCACCACACGGCGTTTCGCGGGCGGCCACGTCCTGGACGACGAAGTGCTGCGGGAGCTCGCCGCGCGGCCGTTCGGGCCCTGAAGCGCGGCCGCCCGCCCCGCGGCCCGATCGTCGGAGGCGGCGACGAGTCGCCGCCCGGGAGGTCAGGGATCCGGGCGGGGCGCCGGGCCGTCGGGGCCGCCCGGGCCGGTCGACGCCTCCTCGCGGCCCTCCGAGGATCCTGACGGTTCGGTTCCGCGCGCCCGCTCGGCGCGGTGCGCCGCCGCGGCGCGCCGGCCCGACCGGCGGCGCCGGAACATGGGCGAGATGAGGCCGGCCGTCGTCCCGCCGATCAACGCGAGAATGGCGAGAGGGCCGAGATTGGCGAACGGCGGGGCGCCGATCTCGCGGTTCAACATTACCCCGAGGGACCCGAAGATCGTGGCGCCGATGGCGAAGCCGATCGCCGTGCGGCGGATCACCTCCGCCTCCGCCCCTCGGGTGACCGCTCCGGGCGCGGGGGCGACGTCCCTCGATTCGTCACATCCCGCCGGACAGCCCGACCGTCGCGATACACTCGATCTCTACGCGCGCGTTGAGCGCGAGGCCGCTCCCGGCCACCGCGCTGCGGGCCGGCTTGTTCTTGGTGAAGAAGGTGGTGTACACCTCGTTCATGGCGGGCCACTCGGCGATGTCGGCCAGGAAGACGGTGCACTTCACGACCTCGTCGAGCGACGACCCGTATTTCTCCAACGTCTCCTTGATGTTGGTCATCGTCTGGCGCGTCTCGGGCTGGATGCCTCCCGCCACCAGACCCTCGTCGGCACGCGTCCCGATCTGGCCCGACAAGAAGAGCAGGTGCCCCACGCGCACCGCCTCGGAGAACGGAAACTGCGGGTTGGACCCGTGGAACTCGACCGACATCATCATCTCGTGGTGCTGGCTCATGTCGTGCGCCTCCCCGTGTTCCTCCCCGTGCTCCTCGATTAGCCAATAAGGCTTACGTGGAAATCCGACGTGGTAGATCATGGCTTGCAGAACTACCTGATGCTCGCCAATGTTCAGCAGGCTGAAGGTCTTTTCGATACCGATGATCTTGCCTTT
>JBFIOX010000234.1:0-4409 GCA_041610455.1 Gemmatimonadota bacterium | reverse complement strand
TCCCCAGCATGAGCCAAGCGTACACGTCGGCCGGATCGCGCTCGAGGAGATCGCGGTAGACGCGCCTCGCGTCGGAGTAGGCGCCCCGTTGGAACTCGTAGAACCCGCGAATGTGGAGACTGTCCACGGCGGGGAGGTCGGAGGCGTGCCTGAGCGCGCCGGCGCTCGCGCCCGCGATCTCGAGTCCCAGCGCGGCCAGATCCTCGAGACCATCCACCGCGCGCCAGTACAGCGTTTGGGCCAACCGGTGGTAGGCGAGCGCGAACGTGGAATCGGCCGCGATGGCCTCGCGGAACCGCGCTTCGGCCTCATCCAGGCTCCAGCTCTCCAGGGCGCGCCGTCCCGCCTCCTCCTGCGCCAGCGCGGCGGCGCTCAACGAATGACGCCGCAACGTCGACAGATCCCGCTCGGAGCCATCCAGCTCCAACAGGAGCGCCACGAGGGGAAGCGTCAGGGCCGCCACGTCTTCCGGCGGGGCGCTCGCCTCGAGAGGCCGTCCCACGCGCGAGCCGGTCGATGCGTCGAACAGGGCCGCCTCGACGCGGGCCGTGTCCCCGCGCAGCGCCACGGTCACCGACAGGAAGGCCTGCACGCCCAGGTCCCTGGCCAGCTCGATCCCCTGATCCAGCCGATCGAGGATCGCCCCGGTCACGCCCAGATCGAACAACGGTCCCGCCAGCGCGACGCCCGACACGGCGGCGATCCCATCCCACTGGTTGATCTCTGCCGTGACCCGGCTCGCCACGCGGGTGGCCAGCGCCACCTCGGGCTCGGCCGACGCGGGGGTGCGGATCGGGAGCGCGACGAGCGTAGCCGGACGGCCGGTGAACGCCGGTCCGACGGGCGGCTGCAGGGCTCGATAGAGGCCGTAGCCGGCCGCGACCACCATGATCGCGGCGGCGGCCTTGACGGGGATGGACAGGCGGCGCCAGCGCTCGAGCCACAACCGCCAGCCGGTCAGCTCGCCCCGCGCCGCGGCCGCCAGCTCGAGCGCGAACTCCGACACCGAGACGAACCGCTTCCGCGGGTCGACGGCCAGCGCCCGTTGGATCGTGAGCACGACCCCGAGCGACAAATCGGGACGCTTCACGCTCGGGTCGGGGGCCTCGCCGTGGAACTTGCGCGCCAGCGTCACCTGGACCGATTCCGCGCTGTGGGGCGCCTCGCCGGTGAGCATCTCGTACACGACGCAGGCGAGCGAATACTGATCGGATCGCCCGTCCAGGTCGCGGTCGCCGCTCACCTGCTCGGGGCTCATGTACACGGGGGTGCCGAGCACGCCCTGGGTGCTGGAGGCCGTCCCGGTCGCCGCGGCCGCCAGCGCGCGGGCCACGCCGAAATCGGTGACCACCGCCTGCCCCTCGACGAGCAGGATGTTGCTCGGCTTGATGTCCCGATGGACGACGCCCCGTTGATGCGCGTGCTCGAGCGCCGCCGCCACGTCCTCGGTGATGGCGAGGGTCTTCTCGATCGACAGCGGCCCCTCGGTCCTGAGCGCGTCCCGCAACGTCGAGCCGTCGACGAACGGCATCACGTAGAAGAGGAGCTCACCGGCCACATCCGAGTCGTGGAGCGGGACGATGTGCGGGTGGGCGAGATTGGCGGCGATCTTGATCTCGCGCTTGAAGCGACGCGAACCGACCGCGGACGCCAGCGACGGCTTCAGTACCTTGATGGCGACGGGCCGGTCGTGATTCTGTGTATCTTCGGCTAGATACACGGTGGCCATCCCGCCGCGACCGATCTCGCGTCGGAGCCTGTACCGCGCCGGCAGGGACTCCTGCAGCCGTCGCAGCTCGCTTTGCATCGGCCGGCCTTTGGCGGGAGGTAGAGTGTCCCCGCTACACGACCCCGACACTCCCCTTCCCGGCGAACCTATGCCCGGCTTCCGAGCCCGACCAGCCGCCGGCGGGGCCGCGCCTCGGCGCGCTAGCTCGTCTTCGGCGGCAACGCCAACCGCAAATCGAGGGTGAAACGGGGCACGATCTCACGCACGACTTTGGTCGCGAGAGGCCAGGTGACCGTCACGCCGCCTCTCAGGTTCCCGTCCCCGTCGGTCAATCCCAATCCGGCCTGAGCGAGCCAGAAGCCGTTGTCCGACAGCGCGGGGGTGGCCTCATCGAGGTCGCCGAACACCCCGACCCACCCGACTCGGTAGGGGAGCAGCACGGCCCCCAGCACATCGTCGGCGGTGTTCCGCACGGTGAACGCGAACGAACCGGCGAGCGTGCTCGAGTACGAGCCATCGAGGTTGTCCACCTCGGTGACGTTGCCCAGAACCCCGAGCTCGAAGTTGAGCCCCTGCGTCCACCGGACCGTCGGCCCGCCCAGCACCCCCACCGGGAGCGTGAGATCCAGGCTCACGTTGCCCCCGTTGCGCGTGAGCGCCGCGAGCCGCGAGGCGATGCCCTCCACGAACTCCGGGCCGGAATCGGTCATCACGGAATCCCGCGCCTCGCGGCTCACCACGAACACGCCCTGGATCGCGAAGGGCAGCGCGCCGATGAGTCCCGAGATGACCTCCGTCGTGAGAACCTGCTGATCGTCGCGGATGTCGCCCTCGAGCGCCGAGAGCGCGCGGAAGGGCGAGACCTGGGAGTAAATGCACCGCGCCCCGTGCCGATCGTAGCGGGCCGGCCACCAGATCCAGAAGTAATTGTTGTCGATGTCTCTGATCTTGTCGGCGACTTCCGTGGGTGCCCGCGCGCAGGGATCCGGGGTGGCCGCGGCGGTCGCCGGGGTCGGATTCGTGGCTCGCGTGCTGAGCGCGCCCATCTGTCCCTCCAGCCCGGGGATGGCGAGGGCGAGGAGCATCAGGGTGGCGGCGCACGATCGCGGGCGGGGCACGGGATACGGCACGGGGCACCTCCGGGTTGGCGGGCCGGCCCGCGGGCCGACGGCGGCGGAGTGCAGCTCGTGAGGCTCCCAGCGTAGGACCGCCGATCGGTGGGCTGCAAGGGCGAGGATCACGCCGGTGTCCCTGCGGCCGACCGGCCGAGGGACCGCGGCCTCGAGGTCCCGCCTGTGCGGCCCCGGATCAGCCGGGGTGCGAGGCCAGCTTCTGCAGCGTCGAGTCCCACGCGTAGCCGGCGATCACGGCGGCCCGCCAGTCCGCCAGCACATCGGTCGCGGCGACGACCAGGAGCGCCGTGAGCAGCGAGAATATGCCGACGACGACGTACGTCTGGGTGACATCGCGGAACGCCATGGCGCCGGCCGGCGGCTTGGGGAGCTTGGCGCGGAGGATCGGCAGCACGATGCTGAGGACGATCCCCACGACGACCAGCAGGTAGGTCTGCACGAAGGTCAGCGAGCCATCCATCATGTTCTCCTCGCTCGAGGGTGGATGCAGGCGGGGTGCCTGCGACGGGATCTTCGCTAGGCGACCTCCTCCCGCACGCCGGCCGCCTCTTTCTCGCGGATGGCGCGCCACACGCGCGCCGGCGTGAAGGGCAGGGCGTCGATGCGCACCCCCACCGCGTGGTAGATCGCATTGGCGATGGCCGGGAGCGACGGGTGCAGCGGTCCCTCGCCCGCCTCCTTGGCTCCGTACGGGCCTTCGGGATCGAGCGACTCGACGATGAGGGCCTCGAACTCCGGGCAGTCGAGCGACGTCGGGATACGGTAGTCGAGCAGCGAGGGGCAGTCGTGCAGCCCGTGCTCGGGGCCGCCCTGCTTGAAGAGCTGCTGCTCGAACAGGGCCTCGGCGAAGCCCATGTAGGCCGAGCCCTCGATCTGTCCCTCCACGAGGACGGGATTGAGCGCCCGGCCGCAGTCGTGCGCGACCCAGATCTTCTTCACCTCGACGAACCCGGTCTCGCGGTCGACCTCGACCTCGGCCACGTGCGCCGTGAAGCTGTACGCCGGCGAGGAGCCGATCGTCCCGCCCCGGTACTCGCCGTGCACGTCCTTGGGCGTGTTGTAGGAGCCCACCGCGCCGAGCAGCCCGTGCCTTGCCTCGGCGATCTGGAAGGCCTCGGCGATGGGGATGCGCCGGCCGTCGGCCGCCCCGGCCCCCTCCGCGTCGAAGGCCCAGCCGCGGGCCAGCCGCACGCGCGCCGCAGGGACCTCCCACGCCTCGGCGAGCGCGTCCACGATCAAGGCCCGCAGGTTGCGGCAGGCCTCCGCGCACGCGTTCCCCACCATCACCGTCTCGCGCGACGAATAGGCGCCCAGGTCGACCGGCGTGAGGTCGGTATCGGCCGAGTACACGCGCACGTACGAGAGAGGAACGCCGAGCTCCTCGCACGCGATGTAGGCCATGGTCGAGTCGGAGCCCTGCCCGATCTCGGAGGCGCCGTGCAGCACCGTCACCCGGCCCGACCGCTCGGCCTGCACCTGCACGGCGGCCTGCGGCATCGCGTTGGGATAGATGGGGTAGTTCGTGCCCGAGATGTAGGAGGAGGCGG
>JBFIOX010000233.1:0-4446 GCA_041610455.1 Gemmatimonadota bacterium | reverse complement strand
GTCGGCGCGGGCAGCCAGGCTCCGCCCGCGCAGGCAGGCGTTCCAGCCGCGGCGGGCGACGACGATGTCCGGCGCGCCCGCGAATTCGAAGCGCTGCTCGATCCGCTGCTTTCCCGCGCCTACGGCTTCGCCCGCAGCATGACGCGCAACGACGCCGACGCGGAGGATCTGCTGCAGGAGGCTGCGCTCCATGCCTACCGCGGCTTTCACTCGTTCACGCCGGGCACGAACTTCAAGGCATGGTTCTACCGGATCCTCCGCAACTGTTACCTCATGCAGTACCGGCGTGAGGCGCGTCGGCCGCGGGGGGTGGACCTGGAATCGGTGAGCGGCCTGTACATGTACCAGCGGGCGGCCGAAGAGGGCCTCCTGGCGAACCGCGACGATCCGGCCGGCGATGTGCTCGATGAGCTCGAGATCGGCCAGATCACCGTCGCCCTGAACCAGCTGCCGGATGAGTATCGGACGGCCTGTTCGCTCTATTTTCTCGAGGACTTCGACTACGCGGAGATCGCAAACGTGATAGGATGCCCCATCGGCACGGTGCGATCCCGTCTCCACAGGGGTAGGCGCATGCTGCAGAAGGTGTTGTGGAAGACGGCGCTCGACAACGGAATCGTGCGCTCCCTGACGGGGGCAGCATGAGCGGGGGATCGGTGCCGCGCTGGACGCGGTCTCTGCGCTGCGAGGACGCGTTCCGCAGTCTGGACGACTACATGGACGGAGCGCTCACGCCCGAGCAGGTGCGTCTGGTGGAGCAGCATCTGGAAGTGTGCGCCCAGTGCACGGAGGAGTACCGGTTCGAGCGTAGCTTCATCGACCACCTCCGACAGAAGCTGCAGAGCCTGGAGATTCCGGCCGAGCTGAAGGCGCGCATCTCCGATCGGCTACGCGGCGAGGCGGGGTAGGCGGCCTCCGACTGGCCGCGCGCGATCACCCGCGGCCCGGAGCGGGTCAGGGGGACGCGATCGACGCTGCGCGCGCCGGCCCGAAGGCTTCCAGGAACGCCTCCGGCAATCCGGCCCCGCCTTCCGCGCCGCCCACATCGATCGAGGAAGGCGCACCCCAGCGGATCTCCGCCAGCCCCTTGGCCGCCTCGAGCCCGGCGCATGCGACGAGCACGGTGCGCGAAAGGAAGGCGTCCGCCAGATTCGCGTCACGCAGATCCGTCCCGTGCAGCAGGGCGAGCGAGAGTTCGGCTCCCCCTAGATCGGCCCCCCTCAGCCGCGTGTCCGTGAGCACCGCACCGACGAGGCTGGCGCAGCGCAGCACGCAGCCCGAGAAGTTCGAGAACCCCAGATCGGCCGAATTCAGGTCGGTCCCCGTCAGATCCGAGTCGGTCAGGCTCGCGTGCGAGAGGTCCGCGCGCTCCAGCCGGGCGTCGGCCAGCCGCGCGCCGGCGACGCGCGCCATGCCGAGGCTGGCCCGCCTCAGGTCCGCGCCCTCGAAGCGGGTGCGGGCGGCGTTGACGGCGAGCAGGCGCGCGTCGGTCAGGACCGCGCCCTCGAAGTCGGCGTCCGTGAGGTTCGACCCGCTCAAATCGGCCGCCGTGAGATCCGCCCCTCGGAGATTCGCCCCCGTGAGATCCGCCATGCACAGGTCCACCCCGTGCAGATCCGCGCCCGCGAGATCCACCCCGGGCAGGCGGGCGTAGCGCAGGCACCGCCCGGCCAATCGGGCCCCGGGGAGCGCGGGGTCGAGCCGGGCGATCGTCTCGTCGGTGAGCAGGTGCCGGATCTCGATCATGGTCGCCGCACCATTTTTTTCGTCTTGGCCCCGGGCCGGGGCGAGCGGGAGCTCTGACGACACTGGGGAGGGGTCCCGGGCGGACGCCTCCACGGGGTCGTGTCGTCTGGCGATCTCCTTGCTCCTTCGAGAGTTCAGAGTCCGCTCTGTCGGAAGCGTGGGTCCCCCTCGAAAATACCAGCCTGGGGGGCCGCGCAATACGGGCCGCGCGTCAGTCGTGCAACGCCGCCGCCCCCGCCACGGCGAGCTCGGTGTCCTGCGCGGCGCTGGCGGCGCCGCTGACGCCGATGGCCCCCACCACCTGGCCCCCGACCATGAGCGGCACGCCTCCTTGGAGCGGCGCGTCCGCGACGTTGAGCAGCGTCGCCCGTCCGCCCACGATCGCATCCTCCAGGACTTGTGTGGGCCGCCGGAAGAGCGCGGCCGTCCGGGCTTTCGCGGTGGCGATGTCCGCCGCGGCCGGGAAGGTGTCGTCGAGACGAATCAGGTAGACGAGGTGACCGCCGTCGTCGACCACCGCAATGGCGCCCCCGGGGGCGCTCAGGCGCCGTGCCTCCGCCGTGGCCGCTTCCGCCGCCACGCGCGCGTCCGCCAATGTTAGGACTCGCTTGGTCACCGCATGGCCGTTTCCGGCCTGCGCCGAGAGCGCGCCGGCGCCGAGGAACGGCGCCGCCCCGACCCACAAGAGCCCCAGGGTGGCCGCCAGCCGTCCACCCGCTTCGGTCCTGCCCAACGTCGTACGCATGGCCTTGCTCGTCACTTTCTCAGGGGCCGCGGCGCTCGAGTCGGTCGACCCGGCGCGGACGGCCGACTCCCTCAGCGGCCAGACGCCACCCCGCCGGACGGTTCCGGGCGGATGCCGGGCACCTTGGTTCGAATGCGGTACACGCCCGTTCGCGCGGTCATGTAGAGCGTACGGGCGTCCGCATCCCCCCAGGCGAAGTTCGCAGCGAGCTCGGGCGGTCGGATCGTGCCGAGGGCCCGGCCCTCGGGCGAGACGATCCACAGTCCACCCGGCCCCGAGACGTACACGTTGCCGGCTCTATCGACCTTGACCCCATCGATCGCTTCGTCTCCGGGGGCCGAGGTCAGGTCGAGAAAGACCTCGCCGCGGCCAAGCCGCCCATCCGGGCGGACGTCGTACCGCATCACGACCTTCCGCTGCGGATCCCAATTGCCGACGTACAGGAACCGCTCATCGGGCGAGAAGGCGAGACCGTTGGGCCCCTTCAGGTCGGTCTCGAGCCGTGCGACCCCGCCGTCCCGAAGCAGATAGACGCCGCTGAACGCCAGCTCCTTCCGCGGGTCCGCCTCGAAGCGGGGAAGCCCGAACGGTGGATCGCTGAAATAGAGGGCCCCGTCGGAGCGATGGACGAGATCGTTGGGGCTGTTGAACCGCTTCCCCTCGTACCGATCCGCGAGCACGGTGAGCAGTCCGTTGCGCTCGAGTCGCGTGATGCGGCGGTTCCCGTGCTCGGCGATGACGAGGCGCCCCATGTCGTCAAGCGTGAGGCCGTTCGATCCGGGCTGGGCGTACTCTCCGATGTCGACGCCGGCGTAGCCGCTCTTCGTCCGGTAGATCGACACTTGTCCGTCCCTGGTCCAGCGATAGATCGCATTCGCGTTCGGGTCGCTGAACAGCAGGTATCCGTCGGGATGCCAGACGGGTCCCTCCGTGAACAGGAACCCGGATGCGATGCGCTCGACGCTCGCGTCGGGGGCGAGCACCTCGTCGAGCCCCGGGTCCAGGCGCCGAACCTCGCTCGCCACGCGCTCCGCCCCCCCGATCCCCTCGGCGGGGTGGAAATCGATTGTGGCCGAACGGATCCAGATGTAGTTGCCGGGCGGGCTCGAGATCGGTCCGTTCATGCCGAAGATGGCGATCTGGAATTGCTGGCCCGGTCGCACGTCACGGCCCAGGACCACACGGTTGGGGGCGTTCCAGCCGCGCACCAAGGGACCGCCGGTCTGGCCGAGCACGACCGGGAGCTCCCCGTCGACCCACACCTCGGCGTAGTCGTCGACCACCACCTCGAACACGGCCGTGCTGCCCGTCGGGTCGAAGGCGCCGAGCCGTTCGGGAATCGTCACGCGGATGCGATACCAATTGAACGACAGGCGACCGTTCGAGCGACGCGCTTCGAGCGTCGTCGGATCGAGAACCTCCCACGCCGCGTCGTCGAAATCGGCGGGGCCGGCCTTCGGCTCGATGTCGAACGTCCGGTTCGGGGGGCCCGAGGGTCGCAGATCGGGCCCGGGGGCGCGATGGTCGACCTCGACGATTCGCGCGTCGTGATACCGCCACTGCGCATCCAGCAGCCCCACGCCTCGCGTCGTCCTCAGATCGACGACCGATACGGGCCGGCCCGCCGGAACGTCGGGAGTGACCTGGGCCTCGGCCCCGAGCGCCCAGGCGGCGATCGTGAGGGCCGAGGCGGAAACGGCGCGAAGATGCGGCGCGGGCCTCATCAGTGACCCGCCTTCCGTCCCTCGGGCACTTTCACCACGTAGTAGAGGAAGGTGCCTCGCACCTCCTCGAACCAGTGCGGTGTCCCGGCGGGGACCACGATGAGGTCGCCGGCCGTCAGGCGACGCGTGACGCCCCCCTGGATCTCGCTGCCGCGCAGCTCTTCCGGAGCGATCGTCCGGCTTCCCAGCACGCTGCCCCCGGTCACGAAGGTCGCCTCGCCCTCGAGGACG
>JBFIOX010000232.1:0-4461 GCA_041610455.1 Gemmatimonadota bacterium | reverse complement strand
TCGCGAGATGAGCGACGCCCAGGCGCCCGCCGCGGACGCCCTTCCGGCCCGCCTGCAGGCCTCTCTGGGAGATGCCTTCGCCGTCGAGCGCGAGATCGGCGGTGGCGGCATGTCGCGCCTGTTCCTCGTGCGGGATGTCGCGCTCGACCGCCCGATCGCGGTCAAGGTCCTGGCCCCCGAGCGCGGGGCCGGGCTCGACGTCGAGCGCTTCAGACGCGAGATCGCCATCACGGCGCGGCTCCAGCATCCGCACGTCGTGCCGGTCTTCGCGACCGGGGAGGCGGGGGGGCTCCCGTTCTACAGCATGCCGTGGGTCGAGGGCGAGTCCCTGGCCGGCCGCCTCGCACGCGAGGGCGCGCTGGGGCCGGCCGCCGGCGTGGCGATCCTTCGCGACGTGGCGACGGCGCTGGCGCACGCCCACCGGCGGGGCGTGGTGCACCGCGACATCAAGCCGCACAACATCCTGCTCACCGGCAACAGCGCCACGGTGGCCGATTTCGGCATCGCCAAGGCCTTGGCCTCGGCCCGGCCCGCCGCCGATCCCGATCTGACGGATCCCGGCCTGGCCGTGGGGACGCCCGCCTACATGTCGCCCGAGCAGGCCCGGGGCGAGGAGCTGGACCACCGCGCGGATCTCTACGCGCTGGGCTGCGTGGCTTACGAGGTGCTCGTGGGCGAGCCGCCGTTCCGCCGCGGGACGGCTGCGGCCATGGTGGCGGCGCACCTGTTCGAAGAGCCGACGCCGGTCGCGGAGCGCCGTGCCGATCTGCCCGGAGCGCTCGGCGACGTCGTGATGCGATGCCTGGCGAAGGACCCGGCCGACCGCCCCGAATCCGCCGAGAGCGTTCTCGCGGCCCTGTCGGGCGCCGCGCCCGGACCGGCCGGGGCAGAAGGCCGCCTCGCCGGGACCGAGACGCCCTCCGTGGCGGTGCTCGCCTTCGCCAACATGAGCGAGGAGCCGGGGAGCGAGTTCTTCTCCGATGGCGTCTCGGAGCAGATCCTCAACGCGCTGGCCCGCGTGCGCTCCCTGCGGGTCGCGGCCCGCACCTCCTCGTTCGCCTTCAAGGGACAGGCTGTGGAGGTGCAGGAGATCGGGCGGCGACTAGGGGTCGATGCCGTCCTCGAGGGGAGCGTGCGCCGGGCCGGCGACCGGGTCCGGATCACGGCCCGATTGGTGGGTGCGGACGGCTACCGGCTGTGGTCGGAGGAGTACGAGCGCGAGCTCGAGGACATGTTCGCGATCCAGGACGAGATCGCGGCCGCGATCTCGAAGGCGCTGACGAGCGCGCTGGTGGAATGGCTGGAGCCGGGACCGGCGGGCCCCCGCCGGGTGACGGATTCCATTGATGCGTACGAGCTGTACCTCAAGGGCCGCTACTTCCTGAACCAGCGCGTGGACGGCATGTGGAAGGCCATGGAGTACTATCGGCGCGCCCTGGATGAGGACCCGGGCTTCGCGCTCGCGCATGCCGGCGTGGCCGAGGCGCAGTTCCTCCTCACCCTGTACGCGGCGGTCCCGCCGCGGGAGGGGGTGCCTCGGGCGCGCGACGCGGCCCGGCGCGCGCTGGCCCTGGATCCGGCGCTCGCCGAGCCTCACGTCGTCCTGGCCAACGCGAGCCTCTGGTACGACTGGGACACGGAGGAGACGCTGCGCCAGCTCAACCGCGCGGTGGAGCTAAAGCCCAACGATCCGCTGGCCCACTCCTGCTACGGATACTACTTCGGGGCATTGGGCCTGTTCGAAGAAGCGATCGTGCGCGCCCGCGGCGCCGTGGAGCTCGACCCGCTCTCGATGTGGGCGCAGAGCAACCTCGCGGTCACGTGCTACCTCGCGTGCCGTTTCGACGAGACGATCGCGTGCTGTCGCGAGATGATCGAGCTGTCGCCCGGATACAGCGAGGCCCACCGGTGGATGGCGCTCGCCCAGCTCCAGCTCGGGCGCGCCCGGGAGGCGTTCGAGAGCATCCAGACGGCGGTGACGCTCTCGCAACGCCACTTCTGGGCGCTCTCGAACCTCGGCGGCATGCTGGGACGCGCTGGCCGCGAAGCGGACGCGCGCGCCATCCTCGACGAGCTCGCGGCGAGCGCCAAGGCCGAGTACGTGCCGCCGTTCGCCATCGCGACGGTGCACTACGGGTTGGGCGACCTGGATGCCGCCTTCGAATGGCTGGATCGGTCCCTGGAAGCCCGGGACTTCTGGCTGCTCATGCTACGGCACGATCCCGGGTTCGATTTCTTGCGGAAAGATCCTCGCTTCGCGCGGCTGATCGGGCGGAGCGCGGTCGACGCCGCGAGGAGAGCCCCCGCTTAGGGCGGTGGCCGCCGGACGTTGAGTCGCCCGGATGCGTTGGGCTGCTCGTCGGTGGTCCACGGATCGAGCTGGTCCATGATCCAGGTCTCCACGTCGACGATGGGAGCCGAGGGGAACTCGTGGAGGTAGAGCGCGGCCGCGCCGGCGGCGTGGGGCGAGGCCATGGACGTGCCGCTGATCGTGTTGTAGCCGCCGTTCACCCAGGTCGAGTAGATGTTCGCTCCGGGGGCAGCGATGGTGACGGGATTCCCGTAGTTGCAGTTGCCGTCCTGGTCGGCCTCGTCGCTCAGGGTGATCGTCAGCACGCCGTTCACGCGCGCGGTGTTGCCGTTGCTCCCGCCCGCGGCGTTGATGTCGTCGTCGCCGACGCGCGCGGGTGACACGTTCTGCGCATCGCCCGGGAACAGGCAGCCCCCGAAGATCCCGTTTCCGGCGCCCACGGCGTAGACGACGCCCGCGTTCGCCGAGGCCCTCAGACCGGCATCTATCGAAGGCGTGGCGGCGCCCGCCAGGCTCATGTTGGCGACCATGGGCTGACCGGGGTTGGCCTGCTTGAGCGCGGTGACGGCGTCCATGGCCGCCAGGATGTCGTCCTCCTGGCAGGCTCCGTCGTCGCCGCAGACGCGGTAACCGTAGAGCGGCGCGCCCGGCGCCACGCCGACGACGCCGCCGTTGCCGTCCTTCGCCGCGGCCGTGCCGGCCACGTGCGTGCCGTGCCCGTGGCCGTCCTCTCCCGAGTGACCGACGTCGGCCGCCACGAAGTTCTCGATCGCGGTCACGTTGAGGTCGGGGTGGTCGCTGTCGATGCCGGAGTCGAGGATGAAGATCCACGTGTCGATCTCGCAGCCGGGCACCTGCGTGGCCTGCCAGTGGCGATTCTGATCGGCCTCGATGCGCGTGATGTTCCACAGCGGCGCGAGGCTGTCGTGGTTGCCGGGGTCGTAGCACACGCCGGGCGGCGGCGCGGGCGGCGTGTCGCACGCGATGTTGGACGGATCGGAATCGCCGTCTGCGTTGAACGCGATGACCTGGTAGCAGTACTCGGTGCTCGAGATCACGGGCGCGTCGGAATAGGTCGTGACGCCGGGTCCCACCTCGACCAGCAGCTCGAACGGTCCCGACTGGCCTTCCCGCCGCTCGATGCGGAACCCGTCCTCGTCCGTCGATCCATCGGTCCACGCCAGATCGATCGTCCGGTAGTCGAAGGCCGTGGCGCTGAGCCCCGAGGGCGCGGCCGGGGGCGAACAGGGGTCGCTGGTCGTCCCGTTCACGTCGATGCCGTATCGCGCGCCCAGGTCGCCCACGATGGCGTCCCGCTCGCAATCGAGGAGGGCGCGGTCGTACAGGATGAGCTCGGCGACCTGGCCATCGAAGCGGTTGGTCCCCCCGTCGGGCTCGGGCGCCCCGACGATGTAGCGGCTGAACGTCGGGTGCATGTCGCTGGTGATGCCCACCGAGCCTTCGGCGAGGCCGTCGACCTGGAAGTCGAGGACGTTCGAGCCGGCGATGCGCCACACGGCGACGTGCTCGCTGCCGGCGGCGGGCGAGAACGTCGAGTTGTGCTGCCCGAGCGTGTAGTCCCAGTAGCCCAGGGGATCGCCGCTACCGGTGAACATGGTGGCGAAGGTGCCCCGGTTGTTGGCGTTCTCGTAGACGGCGAGGAGCCCGTAGTTGTGGGCGGTCTTGTCGGACTGGCTGAACACGGCGACGAGCGTGGCCGAGCCGTGCGCCGCCACGCCGGTCACCTCGAGATAGTCGTCGGTGTCCGACTCGTTGAACCCGACGTAGGCGTGTCCGCCGAACTTGGTGCCGGCCTGGTGGAACGTGGGCCGCTTGCCCGCCGTCGACTGGGTGGCGTCGCCCACGCTGCCGCCCTCGTTGGGCCAGGTGCCCACGGCCGCGCCGTCGGCCAGCGAGAGCTGGCTCGCGATGAGCCGCAGGCGCAGGCCGGCGGCCGGGACGGTGATGGGCGGCGGTGGGGGCGGGGCGTCGTCGGTGGTGGCGCAGGCGACGGCGGTGTAGCCGGAGGATCCGCTCCCGTTGAACGCGGCGACCCGGTAGCAGTACTCGGTGCCGGCCGAGAGCCCGGTGTCGCTGTAGGCCGAGACGTCGGGCCCGGTCTGGGCGACGACCTCGAAGGGGTCGGTCTG
>JBFIOX010000231.1:0-4481 GCA_041610455.1 Gemmatimonadota bacterium | reverse complement strand
GGCGTTGCGGGTGCGCGGGCTCGAGGTGCTCACGTTCGCGTTGGCCCCCAAGCCCAACCGCAACGCCGAGCTGGTCGAGCAGACGGGGGCTCGTTACGCGAGCGCGGGCGACACCACCTTGAAGTCCCTCGCCCGGGACCTCGGGAACATCGACCTGATCATCGAGGCGACCGGGTACAGCCCGCTCGTCTTCGAAGCCATGGAGCGACTGGGCAAGAACGGCGTGCTGGTGCTCACCGGCATCGCCGGGGGCGACCGGCAGGCCGACAAGGTCCACGCCGATCACATCCTCCAGAGCTTCGTGCTGGGGAACAAGGTGGTGGTCGGGAGCGTCAACGCGGCCCGAGTCGACTTCGAGCAGGGCGTCTCCGACATCGCCATGGCCGAAGCGCTGTGGCCGGGCTGGGGCGCGAGCCTTCTCACGCACCCCCTGCGGGGGCTCGAGGGATACGAAGAGATGATCCGCGTCCTCAGCGAGGAGAAGGAAGCGATCAAGGTCTTCGTCGAGGTGAGCTCCAACGGGACCGGCGATGGTTGAGAGATCGGCGTTCGACCCGGAGGCTCGACCCGCGCCGCGGGGGGCGCGGGAGGCGCTGCGGCGCCACTGGCCCGAGTACCTCATCGAGGCCGGGGGACTGGGCGCCTTCATGGTCTCGGCCGCGGTCTTCGGCACGCTGCTCGAATACCCGGGCTCAGCCCTGCACCGGGCCCTGCCCGACCCGACCCTGCGGCGCGCCCTGATGGGGCTCGCCATGGGCCTCACCGCGGTGGGGATCATCTATTCGCCGTGGGGCAAGCGCTCCGGGGCCCACATCAATCCGGCCGTCACCCTGACGTTCTACCGACTGGGGAAGATCGAGCCCTGGGACGCCGTCTTCTACGTGACCGCCCAGTTCGTCGGGGCCACGGCCGGCGTGCTCGCGGTGTGGTTGGCCATCGGGCCCCCCCTCGCGAATCCGCTCGTCAACTGGGTGGCCACCCTGCCGCTGGCCGGCGTGGGGACGGCGTTCGCTGCCGAAGTCGTGATCTCGGCCGGCCTCATGGGGGTCGTCCTGTTCGCCACCAACCGCATGTCGTTGGCCCGTTACACGGGCATCTTCGCGGGGATCCTGGTGGGAACCTACATCCTGCTCGAGGCGCCCATCTCGGGCATGAGCATGAATCCGGCGCGCACGGTCGGCTCGGCGTTGCCGGCGCGCTTGTGGACGGGGGCCTGGATCTACTTCACGGCTCCGCCGCTCGGCATGCTCGCGGCGGCCGAAATCTACCTCCAGGTGCGCGGCAGGCGGGTGATCTGCGCCAAGCTCCATCACCAGAACGAACAGCCGTGCATCTTCCGGTGCGGGTACGCCGAGATGGAGGCGCGGCACCCGGCCCGGGAGGTCGCATGAGCACGTCGCGGAGACACTTCGTGTGGTCGCTCTGGCTCGCGGCCGCGCTGTTCGCGGGAACCCTGTCGGGCCAGACCGCGCCTCCGCCCGCGGCGCCTGGAGCGGACGGAGTCACCGCCGTCGCCGACATCGGGCTCACCGTGTCCGACCTGGACCGGGCGGTGGCCTTTTTCACCGAGGTCCTCTCGTTCGCCGTGATGGACGAGAGGGAGGTGTGGGGTGAGCCATGGGAGCGCCTGCAGGGCGTGTTCGGGGCCCGTATGCGCATCGCGCGCCTCCGTCTGGGTCGCGAGACGATCGAGCTGACCGAATACCTGGCACCCGGCGGGCGGCCGATCCCCGTCGATTCGCGCAGCAACGACCGCTGGTTCCAGCACATCGCGATCGTCGTGCGCGACATGGACGAAGCGTACCGGCACCTGCGCCGGCACGGGGTGACGCACGCGTCCACGGGTCCGCAGCGGCTTCCCGATTGGAATCCCGCCGCCGGCGGCATCGAGGCGTTCTACTTCAAGGATCCGGACGGGCACGTGCTGGAGGTGATCCGTTTCCCGCCGGGCAAGGGCGATCCGCGCTGGCAGGCTGCCACTTCGAGCTTGTTCCTCGGCATCGACCACACCGCCATCGTGGTGGATGACACCGACGCCAGCCTCGCCCTGTACCGGGACGCCCTCGGCTTGCGCGTGGCCGGCGAGAGCCTCAACTACGGGATCGAACAGGAGCGGCTCAACAACGTGTTCGGCGCCCGGCTCCGCATCACGGCGCTTCGGGCGCCCGAGGGGCCGGGAATCGAGTTTCTGGAATACCTCGCGCCCAGCGACGGACGCCCGTATCCGGCCGATGCCCGCGCCAACGACCTCGTTCATTGGCAGACGACGCTCGTGCTGGACGATGTGGAGGCACGCCTCTCCGGCTTGCTGGCGCGTGGTTTTCGGCTCGTCTCGTCGGGCGTGGTGGCGTTCTCGGAAGCCGACTGGTTCGCGACCGCGAGCGTCGTGCGGGACGCGGATGGACACGCCCTGCGGCTCGTCGCGCCCTCGAGTCGTCCGGCGACGGGGAGCGACGGCGAGGGCACGGCGACAGGATGGGGCGACCAGGGTGGGGCGACGCGAACGGGCCATGCGCGCCCGTCCCGGGGCATGGCCATCGCCGGGCGCTGAAGCGGAGATCTCATCCATGCGATTCGATGTGATCGTGGTCGGCGCGGGACAGGCAGGCACACCGTTGGCCACGACCTTGGCCGACGAGGGCAAGCGCGTCCTGCTGGTCGAACGGGCCCACGTGGGTGGAACCTGCGTGAACACCGGCTGCACCCCCACCAAGACCATGCTGGCCAGCGCGCGCGCCGCGCACGTGGCGCGTCGGGCCGGGCGGCTCGGCGTGCGCACCGGAGAAGTCCGGGTCGACCTGTCCGCGGTGGTGGATCGCAAGGACGAGATCGTTCGGCAGTGGCGGGAGGGGAGCCGCAGCCGGGTGGAGGATGCCGGCGAGAACCTGACGTTCATGGAGGGCCACGCCCGGTTCGTGGAGGAGCGGGCGCTCGAGGTCGCGGGCGAGCGGCACTCGGCCGAAACGGTGGTGCTCAACGTGGGCGGCCGCCCCGTACGGCCTTCCGTGCCGGGGCTCGACGAGGTCCACGCGCTCGACAACGCGTCGATCATGGAGCTCCGCGAGCTGCCCGACCACCTGCTCGTGATGGGGGGCGGCTACATCGGCTGCGAGTTCGCGCAGATGTTCAGGCGGTTCGGAGCGCGCGTCACGATCGTCCAGCGCGCCGACCACCTGCTGAACCGCGAGGACGCCGACATCTCGGAGGCCATCGAGGACGTGTTCCGACAGGAAGGGATCGAGCTGCGCACCGGCGTGGATGTGCGGCGCGTGTCCAACGGGGCGGCCGAAGGGTCCGTGCGGCTCCTGCTCGATGATGGGTCGGACGTCGTCGGGTCACACCTGCTCGTGGCGGTCGGACGACGCCCCAATACGGAAGACCTGGGGTGCGAGCGGGGCGGGGTGGAGCTCGACGACCGAGGGTTCATCGTCGTGGACGAGGGATACCGGACCAGCGCCGAAGGGGTCTACGCCGTAGGGGACGTGATCGGGGGACCCCAGTTCACGCACACGTCCTGGGACGACCACCGGCTGCTGTACGACATCCTGGGCGGTCGCGAAGCCACGCCCCGCAGCGAGCGGCTCATCCCGTACGCGGTGTTCACGGATCCCCAGGTGGCCCGGGTCGGCGTATCCGAGCGCGAGGCGGCGCAGCGCGGCATTCCCTACGAGCTGGCCACCCTCCCGTTCGAATCGGTGGCGCGCGCCATCGAGATCGACGAGCCGGCCGGGGTCATGAAAGTACTCTTGGATCCGGCCACCGAGCGGGTGCTGGGAGCGGCCATCGTGGGAGCGGAGGCGGGAGAGCTCATCCACATCTTCGTCGTGCTCATGCAGGCGAACGCGCCCGCCCGTGCCATCGTCGACGTGCAGCACATCCACCCGAGCTTCGCCGAGGGCGTCCAGTCGCTGGTCATGCAGCTCGATCGGTACGCGTAGCGACATTCGTCGTCGGGCACGTCGAGCCGTCGGCGCCCACCGGAGGCCGCCGGTCGGCCACGCCGCATCAGGACGCCCCCCGTAGCGGGTCCTGTCAGTACGCCCCGTAGCGGGCCTGTCAGGACGCTCCGTACCGGGCCCTGACCTCCGTCTCGGCGCGCATCCAGTCGTCCTCCTCACCGCCGTTCGCCCCCCCTCGCTCCTCCCACAGCTCGTAGGCGCGGATTCGCGTCATCTCATCCATCGAGATGCCGTCGGGCAGCCGTCCTCTGCGCGACTTCTTCGCGCCGGGCTTCTTCGCGGGCGTCTTGTCGATGGCGGTCTTCTTGGCGGCCGTCTTCTTGGGGGCCGTCTTCTTCGCGGAAGCGCGGGGCTTCGACGGTTTCTTCGATGTCGGCATCGGCAGCTCCGTGACCAGGGGATCGATCCACCTCCTCCGCGGGGCCGGAATGTGAAAGCGCGTCGGATGGTTCCGCGCGGCCGCCGGCGGCGACCGCGTCCACGTTGCCGAGGCGCGCGGGGCGCACCATCGTTGACTCCCTC
>JBFIOX010000230.1:0-4491 GCA_041610455.1 Gemmatimonadota bacterium | reverse complement strand
CCTAGGGCTGGGGCTATCCCTGGGGCTGTTGTCCAGTCTCTCGTCCCCGGCCGGCGAAAAAGTCGCCGCGCGCTCCGGGGCCCCGAACGCGGCGGGCAGCTACATCGCGTCCTCGAGCGCGGCGACGATCCCGTCTGCGTCATCCAGCATTTCGGCGAGACCCCGCACAATGGAGCGCTCGCCCGACGCCCGGGCGGCCAGCAGGTTGATGAGCTGCTGCTCGCGGCGAAGCGCGACGGTGCCGAGCAGATCCGGGTCCACCGGAGGACCGGCCGCGAACCTGCCTCTCAGCCACGGGATGCTCCGTAGCTCGGCGTTCGCGACCGCATAGTTCGCTCGTAGATGCGACGCGAGGTCCGCGGCCGCGAGATTCCGAAGGTAGATCTCGTCGTCCAGGAGGTCCTGGATTCGCGCCGGCCAGTCGAGCAACTGGCGTCGCACGTCCGCATCCTCGATGAGCTCGAGCCCGCCGGCCGCGATGAAGGCATCCAGAGATCCCGTGGTCACGTCTGCGGTCACCTGCGGGAACAAGGGCCCGACGAGCGTATCCGAGACCACCACCCGAGAGCCCTCGGGAACCCGGCCGAGGGCGGATGCGAGGTGCTCGGCCAGCTGCGCGTTCATCTCGTGCGCGTTCAGTACCCGCTGGAGCGCCTCGCGAGTCGACCGCATCTCGCGGACGACCACCTCGAGCTGATCCCGCAGCTCCCCTTCGCGCTTTCGGTCATCCCACCACGCGTCGAGGGCGAACGCCAGGAGGATCGACCCGACGATGACCACTCCCTCGACGAGGACGCGCAGCCACGGGATGTCTTTCGACCGCAAATCGACCTCCTCCGTTAGCGGCTCATGCCAACCCCACCGCGACGCCTTGATCCGCCGAAAGGCCGACGTACCGGGTGCGCCCCCGAAGCCCGGATCAGGTACCCTTGTTCGTACCCCATGCCCGATCGAGATCCGCCATGAGCTCGGGCCAGCGCGGGTCTTTCCGGGCCTCGGCGAGTGGCCAGGAGCGGAAGTACCGCAGGTACAACACCCCGTCCCATCCGAACGGGAGCCCGGCCCGCAGCGCCGCGATGCCCTCCCCCACTTCTCCACGGGCGAGGTGGATCAGCCCGGCGTGAAACGGGCTCGCCGAGCCCGACGCCGATTCCGATGGCGCGCCTACCTCCGGGCCATCGCCCGATCGCACCGCGTCGAGCGCGCGGACCGTCTCGGGCCACTCCTGCGACCAGGCTTCGGTCAGACCCGACATCGTCTCCCTCGCCTCGTCATCCCTGCCGAGGTGGAACAGCGCCAGACCCTTGAGCCAGCGGGGCCAATCGAACTCGGGGTGATGATGGAGCGTGATCTCGGCCTCGCGGAGGGCGGCTTCATCGTCGCCCGCGCCGAGGTGTGCGCAGGCCAGGTCTCCCCTCGCCTCCGGGTCGAGCGGGTCGAGACGCACCGCTCGCCTGCCCGCATCGAGCGCGGTGTGGATGTCGCCGATCAAGAGGCTGGCCCAGCAGCGCCACTGCTGCGCGCCCGCGTAGCCGGGTCGCAGCTCCGACGCGCGCGTGTGGGCCTCGAACGCCTCCAGCACCCTCCGGGTCGCCGTGTGGGTCAGGCCGACCGCGGAGTGCGCCTCGGCGAGCCGGGGATCGAGCTCGAGCGCCCGCGCCGCGGCCGACTTGGCTCGCTCCATCGTCCCCTCCGCGTCTTCGTGCCCGTAATCGTACAGCATGGTCAGCGCCATGCTGAGGCCCGCCCAGGCGAGCGCGTACCCTGCGTCTCGCTCGACGGCCTTCTCGAAGTGCGCGGCGGCGGAGCGGAGCGCCTCCTCCGACCGTTCGACGAAGAACGCCCTGCCGATGGAGTACTGCCGGTACGCCTCGAGGTCGCCGGTGGGCGGCTCGGCCTCGTGGGATTCCTCGCCGCCCTTCAGCTTGGTCCGCAGCTGCCGCATGATCTCGCCGGCCAGCTCGGTCTGGAGATCGAAGATCGTCTCCGTCGACAGCTCCCGGTCGTACCGCTCGGCCCACAGGTGGACATCGGACCGGGCATCGATGAGCTGGACGTTGAGCCGCACGCGATTCCCGGCCTTCTGCACCCCGCCTTCCACGATGGTGCCGGCACCCAGCTCGCGCCCGATCTCGAGCATGGACTTGGTCGTCTCGCGGTACGCCTGGACCGACGTGCGGGAGATGACGGTCAGCGCGGGTGCCCGCGACAGCTCGGTGAGAAGATCGTCCTGTAGACCGGCCGCGAACGGCATCGCGTCCGCGGCCCCGCTCAGGTTGGCGAACGGAAGCACGGCCACGGTTCGCGGATCGAGGTCGGGGGTGGCGCGGCGGGACGCGCCCGTCGCCTCCGGCGTCCGGCCGACCCCGGCCGAACCCGGTTCCAGCGCGGCCGCGAACTCCAGGACCGTGGCGTATCGGTCGGCGGGCGCCTTGGACAGCGCCTTGAGGATGGCCGTCTCCACGTGCCGCGGCACGCTCGGGCGCACGTCGCGGATCGCCGGTGCGTCGTCGAGCATGTGACGGACCATGATCGCCTGCGCGGTCCGACCCGTGTACGGCGGCTCGCCGGCCAACATCTGGTACAGCACGCACCCCAGGGCGTAGATGTCGACGCGCGCGTCCAGCGTCTCTTCCCCCAGGGCCTGCTCGGGACTCATGAACCTGGGGGTGCCCAGGGCCTGCCCCGTGTTCGTGAGCTTCGTGACATCGGAGGTCGCCTCGACCGCCCGCGCGATCCCGAAATCCGCGATCACGGCGTGCCCGCCCGAGAGCAGGATGTTCTCGGGCTTGATGTCGCGGTGGATCACCCCCTGGTCGTGGGCGTGGCTCAGTCCGTCGGCCACGTCGCGGGTGATCCGGAGCGCGTCCTCGACGGACAGCCGCCCCTCGCGTTCGAGCAGGTCCCCGAGCGACTCGCCCTCGACGAACGGCATGACGTAGTAGAGCAGGCCGTCGGCCTCGCCCGAGTCGTAGAGCGGCAGGATGTGGGGATGCTGGAGGCGCGCGGCGATCCGTATCTCACGCAGGAAGCGTGCGCTGCCGAGGTCCGCCGCCGTCTGGGCGTGGAGCACCTTGACCGCGACCCTGCGCTGGTGCCGGCGGTCGTCCGCCAGATAGACATCGGACATGCCCCCGCGGCCGAGCAGGTGGCGAACGTCGTAGCGACTCTCGAGCGCGGCCCGCACGTGCTCGAGCGAGGCCTCTCCCCCGGGATCGGTGCGCCCGTGCACGGCCGCTCAGCGCCGCGGCGGGATGTTGTGGGTGCTCCGGAAGACGCCGTCGGGGTCCCATTCGGCCATGAGCTGGGCGAGGCGGTCGTAGTTGGGGCCGTAGCTCGCGCGCACGCGATGCTCCTCGTCTTCGGCGAGCATGTTCACGTAGACGCCGGGGTGGGCGAAGGGCTCGACCCGTTCGGAGAATTCGCGCGTCCAGGCCATCACGCCCTCGTCCGCCTCGGGGTCGGTCCAGCCCGGGAAGATGTGCAGCTGATGCGCCGCGCCTCGGTGCGGGTAGGCGGTCTCGTCAACCGGCCTGCGCCCGGCCACGCCACCACCCGGGGTCAGATAGACGCTGGTGAAATCGCCGCGCAGCGGGTCGATCGACTCGACGATGGTGTCTATGCAGTCGTCCCCGAGATCTCTCAGCTTGTGCGCGCGCGAGTACCAGCGATTCCCCGACTCCGACATCCCGGCGTCGAACGCCTGCTGGAGGGCGACGTAGGACTGGGGAAACACCGCATCCAGAATCGGATCGCCGAGCCCGCGGAACGGAGCGAGCGCCCGCTCCCCCTCGTCGACGGGGGCGAAGCAGGCCACGACGAAGGCGAGCACGATCTGCCCGTGCGACGCCGCGGGAAACAGGTCCAAGGGCGGGACACGGTAGAAGAAGGGGAAGCACATCACCGTGTCCGGGGCGTCCTCGAAGAAGTCTCGATAGAAGCCCAGGAGCTCGTCGGCCCGCTCGAGCGGGTAGATGACCTGCCCATCTCTTTCATTGTATTGTCTTAGCGCCTCGACAAGCCGAGAGCGCTGTACGGACACGTGCCGGCGCATGGTCGACATCACACCCGTTACTTCAACCGTAAGCCACCGGTCGCTGTCCCTGTCGTACCCGACGTCGTTGAACAGCTCTTCGAGACTAGACGGCTGTCTCCTTATCCTCGCATGATTCTGCTCGAGGAACGCCGATAGTCCATCCCAACCGATCGCACTTTGGCCCTCCAAATGCTTCTTCAGCTTGTCCGCAGCCCAGCTATTAGCGGCAGCGAGCGTATCGAGATTGAGGAAGAAGCCGTCTTCATCGCGAACCACCAGCTTCCGTGCGAACGGATCGGACGGTGGATCGATCAGCCCGCCTCCGTAATAGCCGATGAGTTCGACCGTCGCTCGCCGGCCGAGATCCAACCGGAGCAAATCGCCTTCCTTAATCGGTTTGGAGGACGGCTTGCATCCTCCAGTAATAATCAACAATGCCGCACAAAGCGGTAATT
>JBFIOX010000229.1:0-4493 GCA_041610455.1 Gemmatimonadota bacterium | reverse complement strand
GCGTCCGACGGGTGTGTTGGGCGTAGGTCATGAGCGAGAGGAAATCGCCCGCCTCCGCGAGCGCCCGGAGGTCGTAGCCGCCCCGCCAGCTCTCGAACAGCCACGCGTGGTACCGGCTCGGACCCGGCAGCACGTCGGGTCGATGCACCACCGCCACGCTGATCAAGCGCCCGGCCGCGTGCAACGCGCGGGCCGCCTCGCGGTAGAAGCGCGTATACGCGTCTCGGTCCGCCACGCTGAGATTCTCGAAGTCGAACTGGATCCCGAGAAACCCGTGGCGCCGGCAGAGCTCGACCATCGAGGCCACCGCACGCGCCCGCGCCGCCGAATCCGCCAGGAGCGCGCTCAGCATCTCCTGGTCGAAGCCGGGGTTCACGATGAGGGGCATCACGCCGACGCCGTGCTCCCGCGCCAGCGACACGACGCGCGGGTCCACCTCGCCCCAGACGATCCCGCGGGCATTTGCCGAGAAGGCGGCCGGAGCCACGATCGAGATCTGATCGATGTGGGTGAGCAGGCTGCGGTAGCTGTCCTCGCGATCCACATAGTAGAAGATCCGCTCCGGCTGGAGCTGGGCGGACGCCGCCCCGGCCGCCGCTACGAGCCACAGCATCGCCATGAGAAAGGACGCTGTCGCGGCCCCTCTACGCCCTGCGTCGCGCGGTCGTCCGTTCGCTGCCGTCATCGATCACCCGGGTTCACGGTCGCTTCCACGTCCCGGGCAACCGTATCGTCCATCCGCGAGAGGTGTCAAGCCACGCCCGACCGCCCCCGCCTCCGGTGCCGACCTTGGCAAGGCGCCCCGGCCTCGTAGCTTTCCTGGTGACGATGGCTCGCCAGCGGACGAAGACCCGTGCGTCAGGACGGGACGCGCAGCCCGCCCCGGCCGTGCCGGCGGGGTCGGGGGAGCTCCCGCCAGCGGCACGCCGCCCCCCCACGACCGTCGAGGGTGCGCGTGAGCGCGAGCGCATCCGAACCGTCGTGGTTCCCGACCACGACGATGTCGCCCTACTGGTCGCCGACCGGATGGTGGAGGTCATCGTGCGGGAGGTCGCGTCGAAAGGGCGCTGCGTCATCGGCCTGGCCACCGGCAGCACCCCCCTCGGCATCTATCGGGAGCTGACCCGCCGCCACCAGGCCGGGGAGGTCGAGTTCTCCCGTGTGATCACGTTCAACCTGGACGACTATCACCCGATGCCGCGGGAGAGCCGGCACAGCTACCACCGCTACATGCGGGAGAACTTCTTCGATCACATCGACATTCCGCCGGCGAACGTTCACATCCCGGACAGCGAGATTCCGCCCGACCAGCTCGCCGCGCATTGCGCCGCGTACGAGGCGGCGATCCGGGACGCCGGCGGGATCGACTTCCAGATCCTCGGCATCGGCAAGACCGGACACATCGGGTTCAACGAGCCCGGCTCCTCTCCCGATTCCCGCACGCGGTTGGTGAGGCTGGATACGATCACCCGAAAGGACGCGGCCGCGGATTTCTTCGGAGAAGACAACGTGCCGCGGCAGGCGATCACGATGGGGGTGGCCACGATCCTCGAGGCGCGGGAAATCGCCCTGATCGCGACGGGCGAGCACAAGGCGGAGATCGTGCGGCGGGCTGTCGAAAGCGCGGTATCGCACGACGTGGCCGCGACGTACCTCCAGCAGCACACGAACGCCACCGCGTACCTGGATCTCGCAGCCGCCGCGCGGCTCACGCGCATCGAGACGCCGTGGGTGCTGGAGACCGTCGAGTGGACCCCGTCGATGACCGACCGTGCCGTGGTGTGGCTCGCGGAGCGGACCGGCAAGGCGATCCTCAAGCTGAGCGCCGGCGACTACACCGAGAACCACTTGAGCCCGCTCTTGGCGAAGTATGGATCCCCGGGCCCGCTCAACGGTGAGGTGTTCAACCGCCTGAAGGACAAGATCCGCGGGAAGTCGAAGCTTCAGTCAGGACGCCGGATCGTCGTGTTCTCGCCCCACCCGGACGACGACGTCATCTCCATGGGCGGCATCCTGCGGAAGTTGGCCGACAACGGGAACGAGATCACGGTCGCCTACCTGACCAGCGGGAACATCGCCGTCTTCGACGACGACGTGCGTCGGCATCTGGACTTCGTGGACCGCGCCGCGGCGGTCCTGGGCATTGACCGGGAGGGCCTCGCTCGGACGCGCCGCTCGGTGCTGGAGGCGCTGGCCGGCAAGACCCCGGGCGATGTGGATCTCGCCGCGGTCCAGGACCTGAAACGCGTGATTCGGGAATCCGAGGCGGTCGCCGCTCTGCAGGCCGTCGGCCTCGCGCCCACGGCGGCCCGGTTTCTCGACCTTCCCTTCTATCGAACCGGAGCGGTTCGGAAGCGCCCCGTGACCGACGAGGACGTTTCAATCGTTCGGGCGGTCCTGGAGACGGCCCGGCCGGACGTCGTGTTCGTGGCGGGTGACCTCTCCGATCCGCACGGGACGCACCGGATGTGCAAGACCGCGATCGATCGGGCCCTCGCCGAGTACGACGCGACGCGGCCCGAGGTGTGGCTCTACCGGGGGGCCTGGCAGGAGTGGTCGGTCACCGAAGCCGATGTGCTGGTGCCCCTCTCCGCCGACGAGCTCCGTGCCAAGATCATGGCGATCTTCAAGCACGAATCCCAGAAGGACACCGCGCTGTTCCCGGGCGGATACGACGACCGCGAGTTCTGGCAGCGGGTGGTGGCGCGGAATCAGGAGACGGCCGCCTGCGCCGACCGGCTCGGGCTGCCGGAGTACTTCGCGATGGAGGCGTTCGTGATCCGGCGACCCTAGCGCTCTTTCCGCTTCTCGAAGAGCGCGTCCCACCCCCGCTGGATCGCCTTGGCCGAGCCCAAGCCCACCGCCATCGCGAACGCGACGGCAATCGCGCCGAACGCGATCAGGAAGCCCGCCAATACGAGCTGTGGCGCCAGCCCCAACTGGTACAGCCCCAGCGCGCCCACCACGGTGAGCAGGACGCCCTTGAGCAGCTTCCCGATCAGCCGCGCGTGCTCGAATTCCTCCTCTTCGAGCGCATCCTGCGCTCGTTCAGCGACGACGTTGGAGACGAGCAGCCCGATGCCCACGATGACACCCACGAGCGCGAGGTTCGGCAGATATCGGACCGTCGCGCTGACCAGGTCCGAAAGCACGTTGAGGCCGAGGATGTCCAGCGCGTTCTCGAGGAACACGAGGATGACGAGCACCATCGCGATGTTGCCGAGCAGTTGGTATAGCGCGGCGCGCACGTCGCCCTTTCCCACGGCCGCCCGCCAACCGAAGCGCCCTCCCAAGCGATCGAGGCGGAGCCAGACGAGGATGCGCACGGTGGCGCGCTTCGCCAGCCACCCCGTCACCAGGCCCAGCGCGATGACGATGAGGCCGGCGGCCAGCGTCGGGAGATAACCCGAAAGGCGGTCGACGAACTCCGCGAGAGGACCGGTCTGCTGCACGGACATGATGCTATCCACTCCCGAAGAAGATCCGCTCGAAGCGGCGCGCCCGCCGCTGCTCGACATCACGCACGACGACCACGGGGTTCTTCCCCCGCTTCGCGAGCAGGCTCGGGATCGTCTCGCCCACGATGGCCGCCACCGGCCCGGTGCTGGGCGCCCCGATCACCACGAGCGCGCCGCGGCGGACCGTGGAGGCAATGCCGCGCATCGCGTCGCGCCGGCGGAGCACCTCGAGACCGTCGCCGAAGCTCGCGGCCTCCAGGGTCTCGCGCGCCGCGGCGACGTGCTCCTCCGCCGCCTGCTCCGAGAGCCCCCGCTCCACCACGGTCACGGCGCGGGCCGGCACCTTCAGCCATCCCGCAAGCGCGGGGGCCAGTTCCGCGGCCAGCGCCGAGTTGGGTCCTCTGGTGACCGGCACGACCACCTCGCGCAGTTCTCCCGGATCAATCGTCCCGTAGACGATGCCGACGCGCGACGGCGCGTCCTGGAGCACCCGCTCGACGATGGACGCGACGATCCGCTCGAGGAACGACTGCCGATGCGGCTGTCCGAGGATGAGGAAGTTGCACTCCTCCTCCCGCGCGGTCCCCACGATCCCATGGCTGATCCGCCGCGCGATCTTGACCACGGGCCGCACGGTGACCCCGCGCTCCGCCGCGTACGCCACCGCTTCGTCCAGCAGCGGCTCGAGCGCGCGCGCGAGCCGCCGTCCGGCCAGAAGCGTTTCTCCCTCGGGCACCGCACCCACCGTGACGGCGACGATGTCGCCCTGATGTTGCTTGGCGATCGCGAGCGCCGCTTCCATGAGCGACTGCATCGTCCGGGGACTGGAGACGGCCACGAGCACGCGATACTCTCGCCGCTCGATCCGCTCCATCCACTCCGCGCGTTCAGTGAACGCCTTCTCGCGCTTTCGGCTATACACGTAGTAGAAGCCCGTGCCGGCCGCGATCCAGCCTCCCGCCGCCGCCCAGGCCGTGGGATACTGGAAGAACATGAACACCGCCACGAACAACATCGTCACGATCGCCAGGATCG
>JBFIOX010000228.1:0-4507 GCA_041610455.1 Gemmatimonadota bacterium | reverse complement strand
GAGGCGGCCGTCCGGGAGGCCGAGGCGCACCGCCGGCGTGCCGTGCGCCTGCTCGAGCGCATGGGCGACGAGCTGAACGTCGAGGTGCAGGGGATGACGCGACTCGAGCTCCTGGCCCACCTCGATTCCACCCTGGGCGAGGCCCTCTCGTCGACCACCAAGTACGCCTTCGAGTTTCGCACCGACAGCACGGGGCGGCTCGTGGCCCCTCCGAGGCCGCCCCGCGCCCGGGGACCGGACTCGACGGACCGCTGACCCAGGCAAGTCACTTATTTATAGCAGCTTGCGCGATCCCACTCGCGTGAGCGCGCAGGGTTCGCCACCGGGGGCAGGGTGGACGGGCGCGAACCCGCGTGCCATGCTGTGGCGGCGTCCCGCCGCACGGTCGAGACGCCGCGATGCGATCGTCTCGCTGCACAGGGAGGACGGGATGAAACGACGCGCGTTTCTCCGCACCGGGCTGGCCGGCGTGGGCGTGGCCGGGCTATCCGCGACCCCTCTGGCCGGCGCCGCCACCGCGCGCGGCCTCGGCGCGCTGTTCGATCCCCGCGCGAGCACCGATGGACCGGTGCGGCTGAGCTCGAACGAGAACCCCCTGGGCCTCTCGCCCGCCGCACGGGAGGCGGTGCTGGACGGGCTGGACGAAGCCAACCGGTATCCCGGCGCGACGGGGGGGGCGCTGCGCGAGGCGCTGGCCGCCCGGCTCGACATCCCCCCGGAGCGGCTCTTCTTCGGCGCCGGCTCGACCGAGATCCTGCGCGTCTCGGTGCAAGCGTGGGCGGCGCCGGGGGCGCGCCTCATCTACGCCGAGCCGACGTTCGAGGACGTCCCCGGATATGCGGCGCCGTTTCCCTTCCATCTCGTGCCGGTGCCGCTCACGCGCGACTTCGAGCACGACATCGGCCGCATGCGCGAAGCGGCGGAAGAGTCGCCGTACCCGGGCATCGTGTACATCTGTAATCCCAACAATCCGACGGGCGGCATCACTCCGACCGGTCCCCTCGACGCGTGGATCGCCGAGGCGGACGAGCAGACGCTCTTCCTCGTCGACGAGGCGTACTACGAGTACGCGGACGATCCCGCGTATCGCTCGGCGGCGTCCTGGGCGGCCGAGAAGCGAAACGTGATCGTCGTCCGCACCTTCTCGAAGATCTACGCGATGGCGGGGATGCGCCTCGGGTACGGCATCGCCCACCCCCGCACGGCGGCGCGCGTGCGGCCCTTCACCACGCGAAACAACCCCAACCACCTGGCCGGCGTCGCCGCGATCGCCTCCCTCGAGGATTCGGAGCTCGTGGGGCGGAGCCTCGAGGCGAACGCCGCGGCCAAGGCCATCGTGCACGCCTGCCTGGACGACCTGGGGGTGGCATACCTCCCGAGCCACACCAACTTCATCATGCACCGTATCCGGGGTGACCTGGGGACGTACAACGAGCGCATGGCGGAGGCGGGATTCCGGGTCGGGCGGCCGTTCCCGCCCATGACCGAATACAGCCGCCTCTCCATGGGGCTTCCGGCCGACATGGAGCGCTTCGCCGAGACGCTCCGCGACTTCAGGCGGCGCGGGTGGATCTGAGCGGAGTCTCTCCATAGGCGCCTTGCGCTCCCGCGCTCCGTCGGGGCGCCCGCTGGCCCCGCGTCTTCGGCGGGGGCTTCCGCTGGTGCTTCTCGCCTGTGCGGCCTGCCGCCCTTCGTCCGACGCCGGAAGCCTCGCGAGGCCGGCCGACCTCGTGCTCACGGGCGGCCGCGTCTACACCCTGGACTGGGAGGAGCCCGCGCCCGACGGCGCGCCCGCGCCTTCGGCCCCCTACGAGGACGGGACACCGCGACCGGACGCGGAGGCGATCGCCTTCTCGGGCGGGACGATCTCGTTCGTCGGGTCCGCGGCCGAAGCCCAGGCCCTGGTCGGGGCGGGGACGCGCGTCGTCGACGTCGGAGGCGCCACCGTGCTCCCGGGCTTCGTCGACGCGCACGTCCACGTCGCCGACCTCGGCGGTCGCCTCGAACAGATCGACCTGGTCGGCGTGGCCGACGAGGCGGAGGCCGTGGCGCGCGTCGCCGAGGCGGCCGCGGGGGTTCCGGCCGGCGAGTGGATCCTCGGTTGGGGGTGGGACGAGGGTGCGTGGGCCGACCGCTATCCGACGCACGAGGCGCTCAGCCGCGCCGTGCCCGCGCACCCGGTGCTGCTGCGCGGGCTGCACGGCTTCGCCCTGTGGGCCAATGCGGAAGCGCTGCGACGGGCCGGCATCGATGCCGACACGCCCACGCCCTCGGGGGGCGAGATCCGGCGCGACGCGGCGGGACGGCCGACCGGGCTCTTCCTCAACCGCGCCACGGCGCTGTTCGACGCCGTCGTGCCCGCCCCCGACGCGGCGCGCCTGCGGGCGCGCGTGCGGCGCGGTCTCGAGGCCATGGCCGAGGCCGGCTACGTGGCGGTACACGAGGCCGGCGCCGACGGATCGCTCATGGCCGCCCTGGAGAGCCTCGAGCGCGAGGGCCGACTTCCCATTCGGGTGTACGTCATGCTCTCGGGCCGCGATCCCGAGCTCCTGGACGCATGGTCGGCCCGAGGCCCGGATGCGGTCGAGGGCGCGGGTCCCGACGAGTACCTGATCACGCGGGCCGTGAAGGGCCACTACGATGGCGCGCTGGGCTCGCGCGGGGCCCTCCTGCTGGAGGACTACGCCGATGCGCCGGGGAATCGGGGCACGGGCTCGGAGGGATACGGCTACGACCACGATCGCATCGCGCGGCTCGCTCGCCGCGGGTTCCAGCCGGCCATCCACGCCATCGGGGACCGTGGGAACCGCGAGACGCTGGACTTCCTGGCCGGCCTGTTCCCGACCGCGGCCGAGGTGGCGCGGCTCCGCCCTCGCATCGAGCACGCGCAGGTCGTGCACGCCGACGACTTCGCACGGTTCGGACGGCTGGGCGTCATCGCCTCCATGCAGCCCCCGCACATGGCCGAGGACAAGGCGTGGGCCGAGCGGCGCCTCGGGCCCGACCGCATTCACGGCGCCTATGCGTGGCGCACGCTGCGCGAGAGCGGCGCCCGGCTCGTGTTCAGCTCCGATCTACCGGGCTCGGACCATGCGATCCCCTACGGGCTGCACGCCGCGGTGACGCGCCGCGATCGCGCCGGCCAGCCGCCCGCCGGCTGGTACCCGGACGAGGGGCTGACGCCGGAGGAGGCGGTGCGCGGGTACACGTCCTGGGCCGCCTGGGCGGCGGGCCTGGAGGATCGCACGGGTGCCCTCGCGCTGGGGCGCTGGGGAGATGTCACCGTGCTCGACGTGGATCCGCTCGGCACCCCGGCCGAGCGCTACGGCGAGGTGTTGCGTGGGCGGGTCCTCCTGACCGTGGTCGCGGGCCGCGTGGTGCACGAAGCGCTTCCCACGCGTGGGGCTTCGCCTTAGGAGGCGGGCTTCTTCCCCAGCGTGTGCTCGAGGTACCCCCGCACGCGCATGCCCGTCTCGCTGGCACCCCAAAGCGCCGCCACCTCCGCCGCGAATGGATCGGCGCCACCCCCGGCCCCTAGCTCGCCCCACCCGGCGCTCGCCAGCTGCCGCTTGGTCACGTCGAAGACGGGGCGAGGCACCGAGCCCAGCTCGCGTGCGACCTCGATGGCGCGCGGCAGCACGCGGTCGGGATCGGCCAGCTCGTCGACCAGACCGCGCTCGAGCGCGCCCGCCGGATCGTAGATGCGGCCCAGCAGGATGGCCTCGCGCTGGAAGCGGCGCGGCACGCGGGCGCACACGGCCGCCAGGGCCGCGCTCGGGAAGGGCACGCCGACGCGGAGCTCGGGCAGGCCGATGGTGGCGCCCTCCGAGGTCAGGATCCGGAAGTCGCAAGCGCAGGCCAACACGCAACCGCCGGCGATCGCGTGTCCGTTCACGGCGGCCACGAGGGGCACCCCCACCGAGCCGGCGGCTTCGAACAGGCGCCCGAGTGCCGGGATGAACGTCTCGAGATACTCGCGCCCGCCGTCCAGGACGCGGAACAAGTCGACGCCGGCCGAGAAGACCGTGCCCGAGCCGGTGAGGACGATGGCGCAGGTATCCGCGCGGGCATCGCACTCCTCGAGCGCGCCGGCGAGGGCGAGGCTGAGGTCGGTGTCCATCACGTTGGCGGGCTCCCGCGCCAGGCGGATCACGGTCACCCCGTCGTGGTACGATCGATCGAGCATGAGAAGCTCCCGCGGCGGACCCGGGCCGGCGTGCAACGCTCCGCGCGGGCCACGCGTCGAAGCGCTGGGTTCACGACTGGATGATAGTTTCGCCCCAGTTTGGGCGCTCGGCGAGCCGGGGGAGGCAGGACGGCGAGGGTCCTGAGACGCTCCGGCACCGTTATGTTGCGGCCTCGCGAGGCGGCAGCGCCCGACCCGCTCTGGGGGAGGCGGGTCGACGCCACCGCACAACCCGAGCACGTATCGAGCCCATGAAAACACGCCACTGGGTCACGTTGATCGTATTCCTGATCGCGGGGGCGGCGCTCGCCGGCATCTTCT
>JBFIOX010000227.1:0-4570 GCA_041610455.1 Gemmatimonadota bacterium | reverse complement strand
GTGCGGGCCCTGGCCGCCCGGCGGCCCGACGTGGTCAAGATCGTGTACGCCCCGACGGGTCGGATGCCGTCGATCGACCGCGCCACGCTCGCCGCGGCCGTCGAGGCGGCGACCGGCGCCGGGATCTCGACGGTGGTGCACGTGAACACGTGGGAGGATGCGCGCGACGCCGCCGAGGCGGGGGCGACGGCGGTGACGCACGTACCGCCGGGAGCGCTTCCCGACGACGTGCTCGCCACGCTGGTCGCGCGCGGGACCGTCAGCATCCCGACGCTCGCGGTCGAGCTGGGACTCCTGTCGCTCACCGCCCGGCCCGAGCTGCTCGAGCACCCGCTCGCGCGGGCCGTGAGCAGCGAGGGGCTGCGGTCCGTCTACGCATCCGGCGAGGTGGGGAGCGCCGACGGGTGGCGCGCCCGCCAGGTCGAGCAGAAGGAAGAGAAGCTCGCGGCGGTGCGCCGCATGCACGAGGCCGGCGTGCCGATTCTCGCCGGCACCGACTCGGGCAACTACGGCACCATCCAGGGCTGGTCGGTGCACCACGAGCTGATGCTGCTCGTCGAGGCGGGCCTCGGCCCCTGGGAGGCGCTGGCCGCCGCCACGACGCGCGCCGCCGACTTCCTGCGGCGGGACTACGGGGTCGGGGTGGGGGCGCAGGCCAACCTGGTGGTGCTCGAGGCCTCGCCCATCGAGGACATCGCGAACACCCAGCGCATCGCGTTCGTGATCCACCGCGGCCGGCTGGTGGACCGGGAGGCGCTGCTGGCGCGCTGAGCCGCCGCGGAGCCCGCGCCGGGGGCGCGCGGAGGGGGAGCCTCCGCAGCAGACTCGCGCACAGTCGCCTGCTCCACGCGGGGTCGCCGAGGGCGCGGGCGGCAGGGGCATCCTAGATCGCTACCCCGGCTTCGACTACGTTTCCCGGGCACGGTCGTGGCGGCTTGGGGGACCGAATGGACCGCCTGGACAGGCTCAGAGAAGCGTTCGCCAACCGGTACTCGATCGAGCGGGTCGTCGGATCGGGTGCGACCGCCACCGTGTACCTCGCCAGGGACCACAAGCTCGACCGTCACGTCGCTCTCAAGGTCCTGCACCCCAGTCTGCGGGCCGACTTGGGGGCCGATCGCTTCGAGCGCGAGATCCGCATCGCGGCCAATCTGTCGCACCCCCACATCCTCCCGCTCTTCGATTCGGGGCAGGCCGGGCCGTACCTGTACTTCGTCATGCCGTTCGTCGAAGGGCAGACGCTCCGGCAGCGCCTGAAGCGGGAGCCGCAGCTCCCGGTTGAGGAGGCCACGGCGATCGCGGCGGAGGTGGCGGAGGCGCTGGCCTACGCGCACGACCACGGGGTGGTGCACCGCGACATCAAGCCGGCCAACCTCCTGTTCACGGGAGAGCACGTGCTCGTGTGCGACTTCGGGGTCGGACGCGCGATCACGGCCGCCGCTGGTAGCACCCTCACGGCCTCGGGGACGGTGGTGGGGACCCCATACTACATGAGCCCCGAGCAGACGTCCGCGGAGACCCCGCTCGATGGGCGAAGCGATATCTACTCGCTCGGCTGCGTCCTGTACGAGATGCTGGCCGGGGAGCCCCCGTTCACGGGGGGGACGCCCCAGGCGATCATGGCCCGGCACCTCGCGGGCGACGTACCCCCCCTCTCCATCGTCCGCCCCGAGCTGCCGTCCCGCATCGTGGAGATCGTCGAGCGCGCGCTGGCCAAATCCCCCGCCGATCGGTTCGCCGACGCGCACGAGCTGGCGGAGGAGCTCCGGACCTGGGAGGCCTCGAGGGGACGCTCAGGACGGGGGGTTCGGAGGCTGGAGTGGCTCGCCGCCGGGGCCGCCCTGGCCGCCCTGGCCGCCATCGCGTTCTCCACCGGGATCATCCGCCCCCCCGGAAGCGGCGGCGAGCGCCCCACCGCGGCGACTCCGTACCCGCTCAACCAGATCGCGGTGCTGCCCTTCGCCGACCGGAGTTCCTCGCAGCGGTACGAGGTCCTCTCGGGTGCCCTCACCGAAGAGCTGACGACCGCGCTCAGCGAGGTCGAGGGTCTGTTCATCGAGGCCCCCCACGCCACGATGGCGTTTCCCGCGGGCGAGGTCTCGCCGGACAGCGTGGCGCGCGCGCTCGAGGTCGGCACGCTCGTCTATGGATCGCTGGACGAGGTGGGAAGCCGGTATCGACTCACCGTCCAGCTCGTCGAGTCGGCCAGCGGACGCCTGGTGAGCGATCCGATTCGCATCGGTGCGCCCCTGGACGATCCGGCCGGCTACGATTCCTTGCGCATCGGGGTCGTCGAGACCGTGGCCCGCGAGCTGCGCAGCCGCCTGGGCGACCACGTGCGGCTGACCCAGTGGCGCCGCGATTCGGGAGCGCCCGAAGCATGGCGGCTGGTCGAGTTCGGCAAGGATCGCGAAGAGCTCGCGCGGCAACTCGAGCTGGACGGGAAGCTCGAAGCCGCGCACGCGGTCCGGCTCGAGGCCGATTCGGTGTACGGTCGCGCCGCAGCGCTGGGGGAAGGATGGCTCGAGCCGGCCATGCTGCGCGGGTGGGTCGCGCTCGACGTGGCGCGCTCGCTGGCCAGCCTGCGGCTGCGCGGCCTGGCCGACGTGGCGGCCGTCCCCGGGCGCCCCGAGACCCCGGAGGGCTGGTACCGGTTCGCGGTCCGTCTGGCCGACGGGGCCCTGCGCGACGGGGATCCGGATCCCCGCGCCCTCACGCGCCGCGCAGCGGCCCGGCTGCGCCTGTGGCGCTTCGTGGGCGGACCGCTGACGGACTCGCTGGTGAGCGCGTCGGAGGCCGATCTGCGCCGGGCGGTCGAGGTGAACCCGCTCGACGCGCGCGCCTGGCTGCACTGGGCGGACGTCCTTACCGAGCTGGGGCGATTCGACGAGGCTTCGGCCGCGGTCTCCCGAGCCATGAAACGCGACGCGTACCTGACCGACGCGGCGGCCATCATCAGCCGCCAGTTCTTCGGCCTGCTCGAGCAGGGGAGGTTCGAGGAGGCCCGCGCGTCGTGCGAGGACGGTCGTGCGCGGTTCGGCGGCGATCCGAACTTCCGTTCGTGCCGTCTCCACCATCTCGGGTGGTCCGGATCGACCCCCACCGATGTGGCGAGCGCGTGGGACGAGCTGCGCGTCGTCGAGGCGGATGGGGGCGGATCGCTCGGTCTGTGGGGACTCAGGCGGGCGCTCGTCGCCATGGTTGTGGCCAGGGCCGGCCTGCGCGACAGCGCCCTTCGCGTGGTGGGCCGCACGCGCGACAGCCTCCCCCTGCTCATCCAGGATCGCGAGTTCGCCGAGATGCTGCAGATCGATCTCAACTTCTACGAGGCGTACGTGCGGGTGCTGATCGGACAGCCCACCGAGGCGGTGGCGCTGCTCGAGGACCTGGTGGGGCACGACGCCGGGGCGCGCGAATACATCGCGCGCACGCCCTTCTTCCGCTCGTTGCGCGACGACCCGCGGTTCCGGCGCTTGGTGACGGCCGGCGGGTCCGGGGATGCGGCGGAGGGGAACGGGCGTTAGGCCCCCCCGCCGGCGCGGCCGCCGATCAGGACTAGCGCGGCGGCGTCTCCACCCGACGGATCCACCGCTCGAGTACCTCGCGAAACTCGACCGCGTAGTGCACGCCGAACACCTGCGTCATGTAGGGGATGTAGAACTTGTCGATCGCCGACATGCTGAAGAACAGCGCGTCCACGTCGAGCGGCGCGAACGTGTGCACCGTGAACAGCGAGTCCCCGTGGAAGACCGACACCCGCAGGCTGTCGACATCGTCGATCGGAACCGTGTAGGCCGGCAACGAGTCGGCGTTGATGCAGAGCGAGGGCCGCCGGTGGAGCGGTGGCGGGCATTCTCCGTTCGGGCCCAGCGGATACGGGTAGAGCAGCAACGGGTCGCGCCTGAGCGGCAGCGCGTACGGGTCGACGATGTCCGATCCTCCCCGGAAGGGGCCGTGAAGCGCCGCATCAGGGTTGTCGGCCGCCACCGACTCCGCCGTCGTCGCGTCGTCGAACACGCCGACCACCGCGTGCGGGAAGGTGGTGTAGGCGACGACCCAGAGGTCGCGATCGAGCCGGTACCCGTCGACGGCTTCCGCAAGGCGGCGTAGGAGCGCCGTCGGAGGCGCGCCGGTCACCGGCGCCGGCTGGTAGACCTCGCGCACGGCCGGCTCCAACACCACGTCGACCTCCGTCACATCGCCGGCTTCGACGATCACGTTGTGGACCCGGGTCAGCTGGAGGGTCTCGGCCGAAAACCGCACCGTGTAGGTGCCGGGCGGGATCCCGACCAGCGAATACTCGCCATCCCCGCCCGAGACAGCGCGCGTTTCCAGCCCGACGACGCCCACGGTGGCTCCCGCCAGCCCCACGCCGTCGGGGCCGAAAACCCTGCCCGCGATGTCTCCCGTGCTCGGCTCCTGAACAGCCGCGGCGGGCATGGGCACGCCGAGTTGGAGCAGGGCCCACGCGGCCATGTGCGTCTTGTCGGCGATATACCGGCCGGGCGACATCACCGACTCCAGGGTCGCACGTCCGGTCAGTTGCCCGATCTGCTCCGGCTCGGACTGT
>JBFIOX010000226.1:0-4710 GCA_041610455.1 Gemmatimonadota bacterium | reverse complement strand
GCTCCCCGGAGGTTGTGCGGCCGATCGACCCGTGCCAATCTGAGCCCGGCCTGTTCGCGAAGGCCTCGAAGCCCGAACCCGGCCCGCTCGCTCAACGATGGAGCCACGTTCGTGATCATGCGCGCTGCACCGCCCTTCGTCGCGGCCCTCTTGTTGTCGCTCGCGGTCCCCGCGGCCGGCGTCCAGCCGCTCGACGCCGACGCCGCGCGCGCCATCGACGCGTTGTTCGCGGACGTCGATCGCGCGGACGGCCCCGGCTGCGCCCTCGGTGTGTCGCGCGCGGGCGCCCTGGCCATGGCGCGCGGTTACGGGATGGCCAACCTCGATTGGGGCATCCCCATCACGCCCGCCACCAACTTCTACCTGGGTTCGGTCTCGAAGCAGTTCACGGCCGGGGCGATCGCGCTGGCGGCGCGCCAGGGGCGGCTCTCGCTCGACGACGACATCCGCGAGCACGTGCCGGAGGTCCCGGATTACGGCGAGACGATCACCATCCGGCATCTCGTGCACCACACGAGCGGTCTCCGGGACTATCTCGAGCTGGGGGCGATGAGTGGCCGGCGGCTCGAGGACGTGTGGGGCCGCGACGAGATCCTCGCGCTGATCGGACGCCAGGAGGGGCTCAACTTTCCCCCCGGCGAGCGGTACCTGTACTCCAACACCGGCTATTTCCTGTTGGCCGAGATCGTCGAGCGCGCCACGGGACTCAGCCTGCGGGAGTTCGCCCAGACGCACATCTTCGGCCCGCTCGAGATGACGTCCACCCGGTTCCACGACGATCACCGCGAGGTGTTGCCGCTACGGGCGGTGGGGTACGAGGAGGCGGACGGCGAGTGGCGCATGAACCACGCCTGGAGCTTCGATCAGGTGGGTTCCGGGGGGGTCTACTCGAGCATCGAGGATCTGGCGCGCTGGGACGCGGACTACTACCGCGAGAGCGTCGGCGGCCGGGGGTTCCGCGATCAGATGCTCGAGCGCGGCGTGCTGGAAGACGGCGAGGTGTTGGATTACGCGTTCGGACTCGACGTGGGCCGGTACCGGGGCCTTCCGACGGTCGCGCACGGCGGCTCGCTGGCGGGCTTCCGCTCGCAGCTGCTTCGTTTTCCGGAAGAACGCACCGCGGTCGTCGTGCTCTGCAACTTCCCGACCGCCGAGCCGGGACGCCGGGCCCGCCGCGTGGCCGATGTCCTGTTGGCCGGGCGTCTCGGGGAGGCGGAGGCTCCCGAAGCGGCCAACCAGCCGGGGGTGTCGGCATCCGGGGAGGGGACCGACGGATCGCCCACGCCGGAACTGCAGGCGGCCGAGCGGGACCGCTACCTCGGGACCTACTACAGCCGCGAGCTGGAGGTGGCCTTCCGCGTCGAGGCCGACGGAAAGGCGATCCGCCTCGTGGGGCCGCGCGGAGACAGCGTAGCGCTGGGCTTCCGTGAGGCGGACACGTTCGCGACCGGCCCGGTGCGCCTCCGCTTCGAGCGCGATGCCGGGGCCGTCACGGGCTTCACGCTCGACGGGGGAAGGGCGCGGGGGATCCGCTTCGTGAGGCGCCCGTGAGCGTCGGGCGGGCCCGGCGCCTCGCCGGTCACCCGGGGCGCATGGGTCTCTTCGCCCTGGCGGTCGCCGCGGCCCCGGCGGCGCTGCCGGCGCAGACCATCGAGGTGGGCGCGGGGATCGCCCGCGGCGGCAGCCCGCCCCGGGCGCTGGCGGACGACGGCTGCGCGGTGCTCACGGCCTGGGCGGGCGAGGGGCGCGGGGGCCTCCGTTTCTCCCGGGCCGCCAGCCTCGAGGGAACGGTGGCCTACCATTTCGCCTCGGGAGAGACGTGCGGCCCGAGTCGCGCGCCCGCCCCTCCCACGGGCCCCTTCGAAGTCACGGATCGGGCTCGTCCCGGCTCGGGCTATCCCTTCTTCACCTCCGATCTCCGCCTCGCCTTCGAACCGTCCAGCCCGAGCGGACCGATCTGGCTGCGGGCGTTCGGAGGGTACGGCCGCATGTGGGGCCCCGACGTGGGGTATTGGCTGGCCGGGGGCGGACTCGTGTTCGGCGGCCAGCTCGAGGCGGTGCTCGACTTCGAATGGAACTGGTTCGATGTGCCGTTCGACGACATCCTGCGGATGTATGAGGATGGGGTGCTCATCTCGGAGAGCACGACGAGTGGGGAGACTTCGCACACCCAATTCCGCATCAAGGCGGGCGTGCGGTGGCGGCCCTGAGCCGGGCCCGAGCGGCGGCCTGACCGTGCCCACCGAGTTCACGTACCGCCGCCGCGTCGAGTTCGCCGACACCGACACGGCGAACGTGGCCCACTTCACCGCGCTCTTCCGCTACATGGAGGAAGCCGAGCACGCCTTCTACCGCTCGCTGGGGGCGACGGCGTACGACTGGTCGGAGGAGGGCGTGAGCGGAATGCCACGCGTGGCGGCGGCCCTGGAGTTCCTGCGCTCGGTGCGCTACGGGGACGAGCTGGAGATCCGCCTCGTGGTCTCCGAGGTGCGCACCCGCTCGATCCGCTACGAGGTGACTTTCCTCGCAGAGGAGGGGGGAGAGACGTTCGAGATCGCGACCGGCTCCATGACCGTGGTCTCGGCCGCGCGGCGGCACGGCGAGCGGGCCTGGTCGGCGGTGGAGCTCCCCGCGGTCCTCAGAGATCGGATCGAGTCCGCCCCGACGACCTGACGGCCGGCCTCGGAGTGGCCGGCCGGCCGGTAGGTGCGGAGCCGCCGAGCGCCGCGTCGAGCACCTCGACCGCGTGCAGGGCCTTTACGCCGGCGAGATCTGCGATCTGGTGGCGGCAGCTGGTGCCGTTGGCCACCACCCAGTCGCCGGGCGCGCTCCGCCCGAGCGCCGGAAGGAGCTCGAGGCCCGCGATGCGCCGTGACAACGCGGCGTGCTCGACCTCGTAGCCGAACGACCCCGCCATGCCGCAGCAGCCCGCGGCGATGAGATCCACGCTCGCTTCGGGGATCGCCTCAAGGGCCTGCACGGTCTGCTCGGCGAGTCCGAAGGCCTTCTCGTGACAATGCCCGTGCACGCGTAACCGCGTCGTCGGGAGGGGCCGCAGCGGGAGGTCGTCGAGCGCGCCGTCGGCCACCAGGAGCTCCGGCAGGAGCACGGCGTGCTCGGCCAGGGCCGCGGCCCGATCGCCGGGCACGAGCGCCGGCAGCTCGTCACGCAGCGTGAGGAGGCAGGAGGGCTCGAGCCCTACCACGCGTGTCCCGCGCTTCACCCACGGCTCGACGGCGGCGAGAACCCGACCCTGCTCGACCCGGGCCTCGGCCACGAGACCCACGTTGAGGAACGTGCGGCCGCAGCAAAGAGGGCGAGAGCGGACCGAGCTTTGCCCGAGAGAGGCGCCGACGACGGCGGCGGGGACCACCGCGTAGCCGGCCGCACGGAGGACGCGACCCGCCGCGTCGGCCTTCTCCGGCTCGAAATAGCGGGTGAAGGTGTCCACGAAGAGCAGAACCTCGCCTCGACGGGCGCCGCTGTCCCGCTCGCGCCCCCGCTCCTCGTAGGCCTCGGGGGCCCAGCGGGGCAGGGCACGATCGGCCGCGAACCCCAGGGTCCGCTCCGCCAGGCGGGCCAGCGCGGGGCTGCGCTCGCGCGCGTTCAACAACCGGTGCATCCGTCGGACCCAAGGGGCGTAGCGGGGCAGGTAGGCCAATAGACGCTCGCGGGCCGTGAGCGGGTGCCGCGAACGGTAGCGGTGCAGGAACTCGAGCTTCATGCGCGCCATGTCGACCCCCGTGGGGCACTCGCGGCGGCACCCCTTGCACCCGATGCAGAGGTCCATGGCCTCGCGCAGGTCGGGCGAGTCCCAGGGATCCGCCCCCAGCCGTCCGGTCAGGGCCATCCGCAGCGCCATGGCACGCCCGCGGGTCGAGTGACGCTCGTCGGCCGTGGCGCGGAACGAAGGGCACATGACGCCCGGTTCGAAGGCGCGGCACGCGCCGTTGCTGTTGCACAGCCCCACCGCGCCCGCGAAACCGCCCGAGGTCGACCAGTCCAGCGCCGCGGGCGGCGCCGCGGCACCGTCCGGGCCGTGGCGGAAGAGCGTCCGGTCATCCATGCGCGGCGGCCGCACGATCTTGCCCGGGTTGAGGCGATCGTCCGGGTCGAACCGGCGCTTGATCTCCTCGAACGCGGCGACCAGCCTCGGGCCCAGCATCGGCTCGAGAAACTCCGAGCGGATCATCCCGTCTCCGTGCTCTCCCGAGTGGGTGCCGCCCAGCTCGCGCGCCACGGCGAACGCCTCCTCGGCGATCGCGCGCAACCGCCACACGTCATCGGCGCGACTCAGGTCGAGCGCCGGCCGGACGTGAAGGCAGCCGACCGAGGCGTGCGCGTACCAGATGGCGCGCGTCTCGTGTCGTTCCAGGACGCGCGTGAGGCGATCGTGCCACTCCGGCAGCCGAGAAAGCGGAACGACGCAGTCCTCTATGAAGGCGATCGGCTTGCGCGGGTCGGGCATCGACATGGCGATGTTGAGACCGGCTTTGCGCAAGGCCCAGATCTCCCGCTGCTGCTCGGGGAGCTCGGCCCGCACCAGACCGGCGAGCGCGCCGCCCGCCAGCGTCGTCTCGAGCGCATCCAGCCCATTCCGAGCTTCGCCGGCGTCGTCGGCGCTGAACTCGACCAGCAGCACGGCGCCGGGCCCGCCGCGCCTCCCCGAGGGCGCGGAACCGAGCAGACGCGCGAGCGTGCCGCGGAACG
>JBFIOX010000225.1:0-4712 GCA_041610455.1 Gemmatimonadota bacterium | reverse complement strand
CGGCGCCGGGGCGCAGGCCCCATGCCGCGGGATCGGAGCGCGGCTCCCAGCCGGGGTCGCCGGCCAGCACGACGCCGGTGGCCCCCACGACCTGGTCCGCCGCGAGATCGAGCGTCACGTCGTAGGTACCGAACTCACCGTAGAACTCACCCTGCGGGTAGAGCGCGTGGGCCGCCCAGCCGCCGGCGTCGTACGGAGCGATGCGCGGATACCATTGCGCGAAGTCGTAGTGCCGCCCGGACCGGCACTGACGCCGGCACAGGGTGGAGGGGCGGGCCAGCCAGTCCAACTCGAGCGTCACCGCTTCGCCGGGCTGCAGCGGGTCCAGCAGGCGGATCTCGACCACGGTCGAGTCCGGGGCGCCGGGATAGCTCGCGCGGAGATCGCGACCCACGATGTCCGAGCCGCCGGCACCGGCCGGCAAGCTGCGCACCGCCAGCAGGCGCTCGAACGCGTGGTCGGGATCGGCGAGGGCCTGGAAGTCGTATTGGGGGCGGCGCTCGGCGCGGGCCCAGGCGCTGTTGGGCCGGAACGCGTTCAGGTGCTGGTGGAAGTACAGCCGGACCAGCGTGTGCGGGGAACGGTTCACGTAGATGAAGCGCGCGCGGCCGCGGAGGACCTCCCGCGCCTCGTCCAGCCGGGCCTCGATGTGGTAGGTGACGCCCTGCTGCCAGGAGGCCTCTTCCTGCCCCGTCCCGGCGGCCGGAGCCGGACCCGCCACCGCCAACCCGATCGAGACCCAGGCGCCCGCCTTGGTCGACCACGTGCCCACGCTCGCCCCCTCGCTTTCCAGGATGCGTCCCCGTCGCCACGGCGAAGGTAGGCCACGGCGGTCTCACTTGAAACGCTCCGCCCCGCGTCACACTATGCCGAACAGATTCCGAAGATCGCGGGGGCGGACCCGTCCGTCCCGACCGCGCCGCATCCCCTGGGCGGCCGCGATGAAGACGACGAGGAGGGAGGCGACGTGACGCAGAGCACGGTCCAGCGCGAGCGCATCGAGGTTCGGCTTCTCGAGCAGGAGATGCGCGATTCTTTCATCGATTACTCGATGAGCGTGATCGTGCAGCGGGCGCTGCCCGATGTCCGCGATGGGCTGAAGCCCGTGCACCGGCGGATCCTCTACGCCATGCGGGAGGAGGGACTCCAGCCGACGCGCCCGCACAAGAAGAGCGCGACCGTGGTCGGTGACGTGCTGGGGCGCTATCACCCGCACGGCGACAGCGCGGTGTACGACACGATCGTGCGCATGGTGCAGGAATTCTCGCTGCGCTACCCGCTGGTCGACGGGCAGGGCAACTTCGGCTCGATCGACGGGGATTCGGCCGCCGCCTACCGCTACACGGAAGTCCGCCTCACGCCCCTGGCCGTGGAGCTGCTGGCCGACATCGAGCGCGAGACCGTGGACATGCGGCCCAACTTCGATGGGCGGCTGGTCGAGCCCGAGGTCCTCCCCTCCCGTCTTCCCCACCTCCTGCTCAACGGATCGGACGGGATCGCCGTGGGCATGGCCACCAAGATCCCGCCGCACAACCTGGGCGAGCTGCTGTCGGCGGTGGATCATCTCGTCGCGCGCCCGGATTGCGAGATCGATGAGCTGCTGGCGCTCGTGCCCGGGCCGGATTTCCCCACCGGGGGATTCATCTGGGGTCGCGAGGGCATCGAGTCCGCCTATCGCACGGGACGCGGGCTCATCGAGATGCGCGCGCGTATCCATCTCGAGGAAGGGCGCTTCGGAAAGAGCTCGCTCATCGTCACCGAGCTGCCGTACCAGGTGAACAAGACGCGGGTGATCGAGCAGATCACGCGCATGGTGCGAGCCGGTCGGGCCGACGCGATCACCGAGCTGCGGGACGAGTCGGACCGGGACGGGATTCGGTTGGTGATCGAGCTCAAGCGCGACGCGAAGCCCGAGAAGGTGGTGGAGAAGCTGTTCCGCAAGACGCAGCTTCGTTACACGTTCGGCGTCATCGTGCTCGCGCTGGTCGATGGGCGGCCCCAAGAGCTGGACCTGAAGGCGGCACTCGAGCGGTGGGTGGAACATCGGCTCGAGGTCATCGGGCGCGGGGCCTCGTTCGATCTGGCCCGGGCGCGGGATCGGGCCCACATCGTCGAGGGGCTGCTGCTCGCGCTGGCCGACATCGACCGGGTGATCGAGATCATCCGCGGGTCGCGGAATCCCGAATCCGCCCGCAACAAGCTGCAGAAGGAGTTCAAGCTCTCCCAGCGGCAGGCCGAGGCCATACTGGCGATGCGGCTGGCTCAGCTCACCGGCCTCGAGCAGCGCAAGTTGACGGAAGAGTTGAACGCCCTCGAGCAGGATATCACGGCGTTGACGCGGCTGGTCGAGGACGACGCCGCACGGCGCGACTTCCTGCAGCGCGAGATCGGCGAGCTTGCCGAGCGCTACGGCGACCTCCGCCGCACCGAGATCCTCGATGGGAACACGCCGTTCAAGCTCGGCCGGGGCGGCGGGCACGAAGCGCGTCTCGTTCTCGTGAGCCGTCACGGCTACGTGAAGGCGCAGCCGGCGACGGCGGGGGGCGGGCTGGCAGGGGCGGAGGCGCTCTCGTCCCGCGAGGGCGACTTCGCGCGCGATGCCTTCCTCTGCCGCGGCTCACAGCACCTGCTCGTCGTGACGGCGCGCGGCAACGCCCACGCGCTTCCCATCTCCGCGCTGCCGCACGGCACGCGCTCGTCACGCGGGCGGCGCTTGGACGAGTTCATCGACCTTGCCCTGGGCGACGAGATCGTGTCGGTGCTGCCGGTGGAGGACTTTTCCCCCGATCGGTATCTGGTCGCGGTCACGCGGCGAGGCCAGATCAAGCAATCGGCGCTCTCCGACTACGCCAACGCGCGCGCGGCGGGAATCATCGGCGTCGGCCTCGGTCGGGGCGACGAGGTGGCGGCCGCTTTCGTGACCGGCGGGTCGGACGATGTCGTCATCGCGACCCGCTCCGGGCAGGCCATCCGCTTCCCCGAGAGCGCCATCCGGGTGATGGGACGCACGGCTCGAGGCGTGAAGGGGATCGATCTCTCCAAGGGGGACTTGGTCGTCGCGGCGTTGGCCCCGCGCCGGGACGGCGATCTTCTCGCGGCTACCGACCGCGGGTTCGGAAAGCGCATCCCCGTCACGGAGTTCCGGGTGCAGGGACGCGCCGGGAAGGGCACCAACATGCTCCCCGAACACGCCAAGGTGGGCGATCTGGTGGGCCTCCTCGAGGCGCACCCCGACGATCAGATCGCCTGGGAGCTGTCGGACGGCCATCTCGCCACCACGGTCGCGAGGGAGGTCCTCACGCGGGCTCGACGGGAAGCGAGCCGGCCCGCGATCGAGCCCCCGGAGGGCGCGGTGGTCGAGGCCGTGCACCCGTTGCGGACCTCCCCCGCGTCCGCGTCGGCGGACGGCGCACCGGCGGCGTCCGGGTCCCTGGACGAGGGTCAGGGCGAGCTGGCCTTCGACTAGGTGTCTGCCCGTCGAGCCGTCGTGGGAGCCGGCTCCGCCGACCCTGTCACGGCCCCGTCGCCTCCCGCGTGCCGGGGCCACTGGACCTCCGTCGACGGGCCCGTCGCCGCGCCGTAGCTTTCCCGCGCCCGGGATTCCCATGCGATCGCCTGAGCTGTGACGCGTGAAGCGCCTATGACGAAGCAGGTGGCCGACAAGCGGGGGAGGCGGTGGACGACCCGGCGGACGACGCGGATGCTGGCGCCCGCGGAGGTCGGCCGGGGGGCCGGTGCGGCGCTCGCCACGCTCGCCGTGGCGCTCGGCGGCTGCGGTGTCGATCGCGGCGGAAGCGATGCCCCGGAGCTCGCGGTCGGGGATACGGCGGCGGTCTACGCGGCGCGGCTCATTGGGGCCCTGGGCGGGAGGCAGGCGTGGGACCGCACGCGTTACGTGAGCTTTCGTTGGGTGGTGGAGCGCGAAGGCGCGGTGGTGGCGGACCGCGAGCATTCGTGGGACCGGTACGACGGTCGCTATCGGCTCGCCTTCGACGAGGGCGAGCGGTCGCATCTTTCCCTGTTCGACGTCGATCGGCTGCGTGACCTTCCCGAGCTCGGGAAGACCCCCGAGGGTCGGGTCTGGGTGGACGGGGTCGAGCTGACCGGCGCTGGGGCGGACTCCGCGCTGGCGCGCGCCTACCGGATCTTCATCAACGACACGTACTGGCTGCTCATGCCGTTCAAGTGGGACGATCCCGGAGTGCACCTCGGCTGGGAGGGGATGCGGCGGCTGGAGGATGGGCGGGAGTACGCCACCGTCCACCTCACGTTCGACCGTGGGCTGGGCGTCACCGAGGACCAGTACTGGGGGTTCGTCGACCCCGAAACCGGTCGAATGGCCGCGTGGCAGTACCACCTGGGCCGCAGCGAGGCGCCGGGCGACGTGATCTGGTGGGAGGATTGGACCGAGGTCGGAGGCGTCCGCTTCGCCATGAGCCGCCGCAGCGAGCCGGACGGGCCGCGCGTCATCTATTTTGAGGACGTGGTCGCCGCCCCGCGCGTACCCGACGGTCGCTTCGACCCGCCCACTCCTTGAGCGACGCGGAAGCGCCCGATACCCGAGCCGGCGATCCCGACGTCCGCGAGGACCCGATCGGCGCCGACCCAGCCGAGGCGAGCCGGTACCGCAGCGGCGTCTTCGAGCCTCTCGAAGAAGGCGCGCTCCCCGATGCCCCCGAAGACGGGGCTTTCCCCGTGCGCGGCACGGGCCT